>CAYMQX010000123.1:0-8003 GCA_964392495.1 uncultured Anaerolineaceae bacterium | reverse complement strand
GCGCACCCAGTACACATACTGGACCAAATAGGGCTCATCCAGATGATATTTGCGGATGATGACCTCTGTCATATTTTGGCTGATCCTGGCGTTACCGCTGATCTTTGGAAGGTAAATTTCCGCGCGTTCCTCCGGCGGCGCGATCATAACCCCGGCATACAGGAGCATGGTGATGAGGACCGCGGAGACGAGCGCTGCAAACAGACGTCTGAAAAAGAATTGGAGGAAGGGTGGCATGAGTGGTCAGGATAATTGTAATGTATCCATGGCGGGCTGTCCTCCCTCCATGGGAGGGATTCTACAGCCGCATGACCCGCCAGCTTCGGCGCTGCGTTCCCCACTTTCCTCCCAAATCAAAAGAAATGTGTATAATGGGCGCATGTTTCACAGTCGAACCCCTGCCCCGCGCATGCAAAAACCTGCCAGGTCTGGATAGGTTCGCCTTCGTGTGCACCAGCGGCTCCCAGACCCGGCGAGCCGTTTTTTATTGCATTTTTTCAGTATCGCAAGGAATATTGGCATGGACCTTCAGCAGCTCACAATGAAAATGCAGGACCTGGTCACCTCCAAGGGCTGGTACGAGCCGGACAGCAAGCGCCCCCAGACGCCCCGTAATCTTGCCATCTCGCTCTCGGTGGAGGCGGCGGAGATCCTCGAGCATTTCCAGTTCCGGGAGCAGCCGCGCCGTAAAGAGGATCTTGCCGAAGAGCTGGCGGATGTGGCTCTCTACCTGCTGCAGCTTGCAGCCGTCTCGCAGATCGACCTGGAACGCGCCATCCTGGATAAGCTGGCTGTGAACTCCACCCGACAATGGGATACGGAAGGCTGACCATGAAGATCTCTGTTTTTGGAGGCTCTCAACCCAGGGAAGGCGAGGCGGCCTATCTTCAGGCCATCCAGCTAGGCAGGTTTCTGGCTCAGCGCGGGCATATAGTCATGACCGGTGGTTATATCGGCACCATGGAAGCCGTAAGCCGCGGCGCCAGCAAAGCCGGGGGCCATGTCATCGGTGTAACCTGTCTGGAGATCGAGCGCTGGCGGTCCGGCGGCGCAAACCGCTGGGTGAACGAGGAATGGAAAGAGCCAAGCCTCATCCGCCGCCTGGAGCGTCTCGTCACCGAATGCGACGCCGCCCTGGCCCTCCCCGGCGGGCCTGGTACCTTGACAGAGATCTGCATGCTGTGGAACTTGATGATCATCGAGGCCCTGCACCGGAGGCCGCTTATCCTGATCGGCGGCGGCTGGCGTTCCGTCTTCGATCAGGTCTTCACCGGGCTTGCGCATTACTCCTCCCCCGCACAGAACGGCCTGCTGCGCTTCGCCCCGGATGTAGAGACCGCCGTGCAGATGCTCGAGCCTTCCGCTTAAGCCTGCAATTGCTGCATCATTCTGAATACTTATTTTGGAGAAAAAATGTCCGACGAAAAACTTCCAACCCGTGCCGGGAACTTCTCGGAATGGTACAACCAGCTCGTCCTGCGGGCGGAACTGGCCGATTATGCTCCTGTGCGCGGCTGCATGGTGGTGCGTCCTTATGGTTGGACGCTGTGGGAGAACATCACCGCCGCGCTGGATAGCCGCTTCAAGGCCACCGGGCATGTCAACGCGGCTTTTCCCACCCTTATTCCCATGTCCTTTTTCGAAAAGGAGAAGGAACACGTGGAGGGTTTTTCCCCCGAACTGGCCGTGGTCACGCACGGCGGCGGCGAAAAACTGGAGGAGCCTCTGGTGGTCCGCCCCACCTCCGAGACCATCATCGGCTACATGTATTCCAAATGGATCAAGTCCTGGCGCGACCTGCCCGTGCTGATCAACCAGTGGGGCTCCGTCCTGCGCTGGGAGCTGCGTACCAAGCTCTTCCTGCGCACCGCCGAATTCTACTGGCAGGAAGGGCATACCGCCCACGCCACCGCCGACGAGGCCAAGGAGGAGATGTATCGCATCCTCGATATCTACGCCGATTTCGCCATCAACGAGGCCGCCCTGCCGGTCATCAAAGGGACGAAAAGCGAGACAGAACGCTTTGCAGGCGCGCAGATCACCACCTCCATCGAGGGGATGATGCAGGACAAGCGCGCCCTGCAATCCGCCACCTCACATTATTTCGGGCAGAATTTCTCGAAGGCTTTCGAGATCCAGTTCGTGGACCAGAACAATACACTTCAGTTCTGTGAAACGACCTCCTGGGGCCTCTCGACCCGCATGATCGGCGCCATCATCATGGCTCACGGCGATGACCAGGGCCTGATCCTGCCTCCCCGCCTGGCTCCCATTCAGGCCGTCATCGTGCCCATCTTCAAAAACGACGAAGAAAAATCCCGGGTCATGGAAGCTGCAGACCGCATCTTCAAGGAATTGAAAGCCGCCGAAATCCGCATAAAGATGGACGACCGTCTTAACGTCAGCAGCGGCTTTAAGTTCAATGATTGGGAGATGCGCGGGGTTCCCGTACGCGTGGAGATCGGCCCCCGGGATGTGGAAAAGGGTTCGGTCGCCCTGGCGCGTCGCGACAGGCCCGGCAGGGAAGGCAAATCTTTCGTCTCCCAGTCCGGACTTGGTGAGGCCTTGCGTGGGCTGCTGGTCGAGATCCAGGATTCCATGCTGGCACGCGCCACGGCCTTCCGTGACGCCAATATCCACGAGCCCGCGGATTACGAGGACCTAAAGAAGATCGTTCAGGATGGCTGGGCCTTCGCCTGGTGGTGCGGTTCAAAGGAGTGCGAAGCCAGGGTCAAAGAGGATACGAAAGCCACCACCCGCAACATCCCCCTGGATCAGCCGGGGGGTAGTGGAAAATGTGTGGTCTGCGGTGAAATGGCCGACAAGAAGGTCTATTTCGCCAGAGCTTACTGAACTGCCCTGTCCCGAAGGTTCCTCGCAGGAACCTTCGGGACGGAAACTCTTTTTTATGCCTGCCATCGATCTGGCACGTCTCCGCAAACAAGCAGCCCGCCTGGCAGATTTCTTCTTTCTGCCGAACGAGTTCCTCAAATACCTGCACGAGATGCTGGATTTTTACGTGAACCGCAGCTTGCGCAAGGTGGAGGATGTCGCTCCGGGCTCCATCCTCTCCACCTATCGGACGCCTCCCATCGTCATGCGGCAGATCGAACTGGAACTTTCCGGCATTGCCGGTGAGAACCCGGCTGCCGCACTTGATCTGGCCGATCTGCTCTGGGATGAGGGCTACCTGGAATTGCATTTGCTGGCAGCCTTCCTGCTGGGACGCATTCCTCCACAGGAGGAGCAGCAGGACCGCCTGCTGGCGCGCCTGACCGCCTGGACCGCCCAGGTAAAGGATCCGAACGTGCACGCCGCCCTGCTCACGACCAGCCTCGCCCGCCTTCGCAAGGAGACCCCCACACAATTCCTGCGGCTTATCGCTGAGTGGCTGCATCCCGGCCGCATGCGTACCTGGTCCAACGGCATCCAGGCCCTGCTCCCGCTCATCGCCGACCCGGCCTTCCAAAACCTGCCCCCTGTGCTGGATGTGGTGGAGCCCATCCTGGAGGCAGCCCCCACCGAGATACAGCTCGATCTCGAAGAATTGATCCTGGCTCTGTATGCGGCCTCTCCGGACGAGACCACATTTTTCCTGCACCAATTGCTTGTCAATTCCACCAACCCCATGACCGCCACAACGCTCAAACGCATCGCAGCCTCATTCCCGGAAGAGCTTCAGTCCGAACTGCGCGATCTTTTACGAAAGCAGACCTCCGGCTCGCGCAAAGGAGGCTGAGAATCATCATGATCGGCCTGATCGATATCCTTTTGGGTGTCGGCCTGTTGACAGCGGGTCGAAAATTGTTCTGGTTGTTCGTGGCTGCCACTGGCTTCGTTCTGGGGGCACAGATCGTCATCCGCTCCTTCCACGGTCCCGAATGGCTTGGCCTTGGCGTTGGCATCCTGGCAGGCCTGGTGTTTGCAGCGCTGGCCGTGTTCGTCCGCGGGGCCGCGATCGGCATCGCCGGTTTCATCGCCGGGGCATTCATCTTTGTGGTGTTGGCCGGGCTCTTCACGCCGGATACAGGCAGGTTCATCTGGCTGCTGTATATTGTGGGAGGCATCCTTGGGATCGTGCTCCTCCTGATGCTCTTCAACTGGGCGCTCATCACCCTGTCCAGCGTGGGCGGAGCCGCCCTGCTCGCGCGCGAGCTCGTATCCACCGGACTGCTGCCCGGTCGGTTTGCCGGTGTATTGTTCGTCATCCTTGCCATTCTTGGCATCCTCATCCAGGCTGAAACCATGAGAAGGGAGAAACATCATGCTTGATCCACAGCGTTTGGTCTATCTGCATGGGCTGGACAGCACCAGTCAGAGCGGAAAAGCCCGCCAGTTCGCGGCCAGGTACCCGGGCATGCTCACTCCGGACTTTACCGGCAGTTTTGAGGTGCGTATGCGCCAGCTTCTCCCCATCCTGGGAGAGCAGACCGGCTGGACCCTGATCGGCTCATCCTACGGCGGGCTGATGGGCGCGGCCTTTACCCATGACCATCCTTCCCAGGTGCGCAAGCTCGTCCTCCTTGCGCCCGCCATCATCTTCCCGGAGTTCGCCGCGCGCCCGGACCTCCACCCGGTTTCCATCCCGACGATATTGATCCATGGCCAGGAGGATGATGTTGTTCCTTCCGGACCTGTGCGCCTGCTTGCTGAAAAACTCTTCACCGACCTCACCTACATCCCGGTGGACGATGGGCACCGCCTCCAAAAAGCATTCGTAGAACTGGACTGGGATCAGATCCTGGCCTGAAACGGGAGGGGATTATGCTCCAGGAGATCTTCTGGCACACGACTGTGGAAATGCCCCAGGGCGGCGCCGCTCTTACGCTTCCAACAAATGTGGATATTGCCGTGATCGGCGGCGGTTTTACCGGCCTGAGCGCGGCCCTCGCTTTTGCGCGAGCCGGGGCAGCCACAGCCGTGATCGAGGCTCAGACGATCGGTTGGGGGGCAAGCTCCCGCAACGGGGGCATGGTGCTGACCGGCCTCAAGCTGCCCATGCGGGCGGTGCTCCGGCGCTACGGGCGCGAAACCGCCAAGCGCCTTTTTCGGTTCTCTCTGGATGCCATCGACCATGTGGAAGAACTCGTCCGCGCAGAGAGGATCGATTGCGGTTTCTCCCGTTCCGGCCACCTGCTAACTGCCAACAAGCCGGGACACTTCGAGGCCATGAAGGCGGAGGCGGATTTTCTAGCCGCCGAATACGGACATCAAGTGCAGTTAATCCCTCCCGGCCAATTGCATGCGGAGCTTGGCACCCAGCTCTACCCTGGAGCAATGCTGGACCCGTTGAGTGCCGGTTTGAACCCGGCGCAGTTTGTATCCGGACTCGCCCGCGCGGCAGAAACAGCCGGCGCCCGGCTTTATTCGAACACCCGCCTGGAACATATTCAACCGCTGGATGGAAGCCTCAACGGCAGTGGTTTCCTGCTGCACACATCCCGCGGCAAGGTGAAGGCAGAAAAGGTACTGATCGCCACCGCCGGCTATACCGGCAGGGCCACCCCTGCCCTGCACCGAAAGATCATCCCGATCGGCTCCTATATCATTGCCACGGAACAGCTTCCGGAATCCCTGGCTTCCGGGCTGATCCCACACGGCCGCATGGTCTTCGATTCCCGGCATTTCCTGAACTACTTCCGCCTGTGGGATCGCCGGATGATCTTCGGCGGGCGCGCGGCTTTCTTTCCAGAGGATGCCAACACCATCCACAGCAGCGCCGCCGTCCTGCAAGCTGAGATGGTGAAGATTTTTCCCCAGCTTGGAGAGGCGGCCATTGAATTCGCCTGGGGTGGAACCCTGGACTTCACCTTCGACCAGATGCCACATGTCGGCGGAGAGGCCGGACTGGTATACGCCCTGGGCTACGCGGGTCACGGCGTCGCGATGGGGACCTATATGGGCCGGACCGTCGCTGAACTCATCCTTGATGGCACCTTGGACCAGCACCCTTTTGCATCCTTCGGCTTTCCAGGACTCCCGTTGGGCCTGCACGCCGCATCCCCTGTCTTCCTCCCACTTGCAGGGCTTTGGTACCGGCTGCTCGATCTGGTCGAGTGACCTCGAACCAATGGGGTGGTTGCATTGATTCCCAAATCGACAAAAGCGGATTAGAATTATCCCTATTATTGGCAGGACAATAGAATAGCCAACCGAGGAGGTATTCCCATGTCTGATAACGGCAGGATCAGGGAAATGGAAGGGGATGTATATTACCCCTTGCCCGAAGTGATCGACCAGGCGCGTCTGAAGGATTGGGAGGCGCTCCACCAGAAGGCGGCCGCCGACCCGGCTGGGTTCTGGGCGGGGGAAGCCCAGGAGTTGGATTGGTTCAAGAAGTGGGAGAAGGTCCTGGATGACTCGAATCCGCCTTTCTACAAGTGGTTCACAGGGGCAAAGACCAATATCGTGCATAACGCCATTGACCGGCATCTTAAAACCTACCGAAAGAACAAGCTGGCACTCATCTGGGAGAGCGAAGATGGCAAGCTGCACCAAACCTATTCCTACTTCGCCATGAACCGCGAGGTCACCCGCATGGCCAACATCATCAAGGCCATGGGCATCCGCAAAGGGGACCGCGTCACCATCTACATGGGGCGCGTACCCGAGATCGTCTTTGCCATGCTGGCCTGTGCAAAGATCGGAGCCATCCATTCGGTGGTGTTCGGCGGCTTCTCAGTGGATGCCCTCCAGGGACGCATCGAAGACAGCCAGTCCAAGCTTGTGATCACCATGGATGGCAGCTACAACAATGGCAAGGTGGTGGAACTGAAGCGTACGACCGATGAGGCTTTGAAGCGCTGTCCCAGCGTGGAGAACGTGATCGTCGTCAAACGCATCGGTCATGAGATCCCCATGGAACTGAGCCGCGATCACTGGTATCACGAACTGTGCGCCCTGCCGATCGCCAACGGCAAATGTCCCACAGAGGTGATGGATGCCGAGGACCCGCTTTATATCCTCTATACAAGCGGTTCCACCGGCAAGCCCAAGGCCATCCTGCATACCCACGGTGGCTATATGGTGGGCGTGTACTCCACCCTGAAGTACGTCTTTGACCTGAATGATGAAGACCGCTGGTGGTGTGCCGCTGATCCCGGCTGGGTGACGGGGCATTCATACATTGTTTATGGACCTCTGCTCAATGGCGCCACCTCGTTCATGTTCGAAGGCGGCCCCACCTACCCCTACCCCAACCGCTGGTGGCAGTGTGTGGAAAGATACGGTATCACCATCCTCTATACCGCCCCCACCGCCATCCGTGGGCTCATGCGCTTCGGCGAGGCCTGGCCCAACAAGCACGATCTCTCCTCACTTCGCCTGCTTGGCTCGGTGGGCGAGCCCATCAACCCCGAGGCTTGGAAATGGTATTACCGCGTGATCGGCAAGGAAAAATGCCCCATCATGGATACCTGGTGGCAGACCGAGACCGGCATGTTCATGATCACCCCCACGCCGGTTCTGCCGCTTAAACCCGGCTCCGGAACCCGGCCCTTCTTCGGCCAGGAAGCCGAGATTGTGGATGAACAAGGCGAACCCGTCCCCGACGATACGGAAGGCTACCTGACCCTCAAAAAACCATGGCCGGCCATGCTGCGGACCATTTACGGCGATGACGAGCGATATGTCAGCCAGTACTGGAGCAAGTATCCCGGCCGGTACACCACTGGCGACTCGGCCAAACGCGACAAGGATGGTTATTTCTGGATCATTGGCCGCGTGGATGATGTCATCAAGGTCAGCGGACATCGCCTTGGAACGGCCGAAATCGAGTCCGCTCTGATCACGCACCCGGCGGTCGCGGAATCCGCCGCCATCGGCCTGCCGCACGAGGTCAAGGGCCAGGCCATCCACTGCTTTGTCATGCTGAAGGCCGGGCTGTCCCCCAGCCCCGAGCTGGCCGAGGAGCTACGCCAACATGTCGCCACTCACATGGGACCCATAGCCCGCCCCGAGGATGTACGCTTTGTGGATAAGCTCCCCAAGACGCGCTCCGGAAA
>CAYMQX010000122.1:0-8041 GCA_964392495.1 uncultured Anaerolineaceae bacterium | reverse complement strand
GAACGCCTCAAATTCAGCATCTGCCCGGTCGATTTCGTCGATGAGCAAAACGGTGGGTCTTTCGCTCAGGATTGCACGGAGCAGAGGCCGCTGGAGCAGGAATCGCGCCGAGAAGAATACATCCTCTTCACATGCCAGTAGATCGGCGGCCTCAGCCAGGGAGGATGCCTTGCCCAGGGTATCGTTTAGTTTGTCGCGCAGCAGTTGGGTGTAAAGGAGTTGTTTCGAGTATTCCCATTCATAGAGCGCCTTGGATTCGTCCAGGCCCTCATAGCATTGAAGGCGTATGAGCTCGTGCCCGGTTGCGCCTGCAATGGCCTTGGCCAGCTCGGTCTTGCCCACGCCCGCAGGCCCTTCAGCCAGGAGCGGCTTGCCCAGTTTCTCTGCGAGATAGACAATGGTCGAGATCTCATTGGAAGCGATATATTTCTGATTCGCAAATGCTTCCTTTACAGACCCGGCTGAATTAAAAATGGTGCTCATGGGTGCAGATCCTTGGAAATCAGTATAGCGAGAGTATGTTAAGCATGTATTAGAATACCATCGAAACGGGATTGGCCGGATGGACGACAAATGCATGGTTCAGATTGCCTGAAGGCAGGACCGCCGGCGGGGCCGTCATGAATCAGACGCCATGCGGCGCCCGTACGTTACGGGAAATCGGGATTTGGAATGCGACTTAAAGCTGATTTCACACTACTTTTCATAGCGATCATCTGGGGCACGGCCTTCGTTGCCCAGGCACTCGCGGGCCGGGTGGGAAGCGTTTATTTCTTCAATGGCTTTCGTTTCCTCCTGGCAGCGCTGTTTGTCCTGCCCTTTGCCTTGCGCGCAGGGCGGGCCACCTCTCCCGCTTCCATGCGGGATAGCCGGAGATGGCTGTGGATGATCGTCGCGGGAGTGGTGCTTTTTTCAGCCGCAGCATTCCAGCAGTTGGGCCTGCTCCAGACCACCGCCGGGCATGCCGGGTTCATCACCAGCCTTTATGTGGTCTTTGTTCCAATGGTTCTGTTCATTTTTTGGCGCGAGCGACCGCATTGGCTGGGTATTCTTGCGGTGTTTCTGGCCGCGGGAGGTGCATTCCTGCTTTCGACCGGTGGGAAAAGCCTGGTCCCTCAACCTGGCGATCTGCTCGAATTGCTGGGGGCTTTCCTGTGGACCTTGCATGTGATCCTGTTGGGAAAGGTGGCTTCGCGCTTCGAGCCGCTGGCATTCTCGGCAGGCCAGTTCGCGATCTGTGGGCTTCTGAACCTGGCGCTGGCGCTCTTCATCGAAAAACCTGCCCGCCCGGATATCCAGGCCCTGGTTTTCCCGATCATCTACACGGCGATATTTTCTGTCGGGATTGGTTATACCCTCCAGGTCTGGGCACAGCGTTACACTCCGCCCTCTGACGCTGCGCTGATCCTGAGCCTCGAATCGGTTTTTGCGGCCTTATCCGGTTGGGTTATTCTGGATGAACGTCTGTCGCTGGTGCAGGTTGCCGGCTGCACCCTGATCTTCCTTGCGGTATTGCTCTCCCAATCAAAACCGCAGGTTTACGGGTAAAATCAGTCCCGTCCTCCGGTTGAGCTCCGGGGATCCTATGAACACGAACGGGTCTGTCTCAAACATCATTGCATCGCATCTGTTGGAGGAAAATTGTGACAGCCAAGGTGATCCTGAATCCCTATTCCAACCGCTGGAGGGCGCAGGCGCGCTGGCCCGAGGCCGAGGCTGCCCTGAAAGCGGCTGGCGTTGATTTCGAATTGGCGGTTTCACAAAAAAAGGGCGGCGTTACAGACCTGGTGGAAGTAGCCGCCAGGAGCGGATTTTCCCCAATTATTGTCGCGGGTGGAGATGGCACCATTGGTGACGCTGTCAACGGATTGGCAAATGCAGCAGGAGCCGGAGATCGATCACTGGGACCCCTGGGGATCATCCCCCTCGGCTCGGCCAACGACCTGGTATTCTCGCTTGGTCTGCCCACCGACCTTGCGCAGGCCGCCCGGGTAATTGCCGGAGGCAGTTTCAGGTCCATCGATCTGTGCCGCTGTAACGAACGATATTTTGCCAATAATTCGGCTGCAGGTCTGGAGCCTTACGTGACCACGCGTCATGAGCGCATCCATTGGATCAAGGGCCCAGGGCGATACATAGTGGCCGCAGTCTGGGCGATTCTGGACAAGCCCGAATGGATCGCGGAGGTCAGGTGGGATGGCGGTGAATACAAGGGCCCCATTTCCCTGATCTCGGTGGGGAATGCCCGCCGCACAGGCGGATTTTTCATGACGCCTCATGCCGATGTCGCAGATGGCAGGCTTACCCTGGCCTTCGGCTATAGACGAACTCGGCTTGGACTGTTCGCGGCGCTGCCACGAACATTTAAAGAAGGCAAAGGCAGCTATGTGGAAATGGAAGGCATGTATGAGCTTGATACGACCAGGGTGGACATCCACCTGGACCATCCATCGCCTGCTCATACAGACGGGGAGCTCTTCCCTGAATTTATCCAGGATTTCCATTACTCGATCCAGCCGGGACGGCTGAAGGTCCTGGTGTGAGTTCGCGAGCCTGCTGAAAGTGAATTCCGTTGAGACAACGATTCTCGCGGCGTGAGATCTTCTTCCTCATATTCGCCCTGGCGGCGGGGTTGACCATCCTGGGCGCGTTTATTTTGATGAATGCAGTTGTGGCCTCCAGACTGAAACCGGGGGGGGATTTTCTGCTTCCCTGGCGAGCTGCCCGGGCGGCTTTCTTCGAGCAGGCCGATCCTTACACCGGGATGGTCCCGGACTTTGTACAAAGCCAGGTCTATGGGCGGGGCGCCTTGCAGGGAGAAAAACCATATATTCTGGATACCCCGCTTTTCCTTCTTCTCCTGTATTTTCCTGCGGGGGCGGTCCAATCCTCTCTGGTTGTACGTGCCCTCTTTCTATTCCTCTCGGAGGCGGCCCTGCTGGTCCTGATCATCCTTGGCCTTCGGCTTGCGGACTGGCGGCCGCGCCTGCTGTATCTGGCCTTGCTGTTTCTCCTCTCTGCATTGAGTTTTTACTCCCTATGGTCCCTCATTCAGGGGAGTCCTGTGCTCCTGCTTGCGATCCTGTATGCCGGTATTCTGCTTTCACTGGGTGCAGGCAGGGATGAACTGACCGGGATGCTCATGGCGCTTTGCCTCGCTTATTGGGAAGTCGGCGGCGGCTTCTTGATCCTGGTGGTGTTGTGGGTCATCTCACATTCCCGATGGCGCGTGTTCTTGGGGATGTTTATGGCGTTGTTTGTTCTCATTGTGGTGTCTTTCTTTGTGGAGGCGGGTTGGGCCCTGCCCTGGCTGCGTGCCATACTTGCCAGTACACACTGGCATTATGGATTCTCCCCCGCCTCCATTCTTGCCCGTGTCTGGCCGGAGTATGGGTACCAGGCTGGCTTGGGGATCAGCGCCCTGCTTTGGCTGGTGCTGATCCTGGAGTGGTTGGCGGCGCGCCGCTCTGATTTCCGCCGCCTGTATTGGACTGCCTGCCTGACGCTGGCGGCCTCGCCTCTTCTTGGTTGGCGGGGCGAGATCCAAAACCTGGCTGTTCTGCTCCTTCCCCAGATACTCATCCTCTCCATTGTACGGGAACGCTGGCGTGCCGGGTACTGGTTGAGCGCGACCCTGCTTGTTCTGGTCTGCTTCCTGCCCTGGGCGGTCCTCTTGGGAGGGTTTGTGCCAGCTGCCTATCAGCAGCCATTGGTATTCCTGTTTCCGCCCCTTTTCTGTGTGGTCGGGATCTACTGGATCCGCTGGTGGGCACTGCGCCCGGCCCGCACCTGGTTGGAACGCACCGCCACGAACGGGTATAGATGAAACGCCGGTCGTATCTCCTCCTGTTTGGTCTTGGGCTCGCCGTCCAATTGACCGTGGCCTCTTTCCAGACAATCCCGGGCTACCTGGATGCGGATTATTACTTTATGGGTGGGAAACAGCTTGCGGAAGGAAAGGGTTTTAACGAACCTTTTATCTGGAATTACCTGGACAACCCTGCCGGTCTTCCACATCCCTCCCACGCATATTGGATGCCGCTGGCCTCCCTGGTGACTGCCGCCGGAATGCTGTTAACCGGGCAGACCACATATCAGGCAGGGCGGCTTGGCTTTATCCTCCTGGCCGCGCTGGTTCCTCCCCTTACTACTCATCTTGCATTTCGATACTCCAAAAAGACCGCCCTCGCCTGGACCTCCGGACTGCTGGCCGTCTTTCCGATTTTTCATACGGCCTTCCTTCCGGTCCCCGATAATTATGGGATCTATATGTTGGCGGGTGGCCTTTATTTTCTTGCGGCTGGACGGAAGGGGTCCGCTTTCTGGCTGGGGCTCTTGTCCGGCATACTAACTCTCGCCCGGACGGATGGCTTGCTTTGGCTGGGACTCACCATCCTGTTTTTGTTGCTTCGCGGCCGGGACGGGCAGAATCATCCCGGCGGGATCATTCGCCAGGCGATTTTTGCGCTGGCTGGATTTCTTCTCGTCATGGGTCCGTGGTATCTCCGCAATTTGTCTGTCTATGGCGCGCTGATGTCACCAAGCGGGAGCCGGGCACTCTGGCTGACAAATTACGAAGAGACCTTCGTATACCCGGCCAGCAGCCTGAATGTGCACAGTTGGTGGGCCACAGGTTGGAAGGCCATCTTGAAGGTGCGGCTCTGGTCCCTGGAGAACAATCTGCAAACCATGATGGCTGCACAGGGTGGGCTGATCCTTTTTCCCTTCATCCTCATTGGTATGTGGCTGGAACGCCGCGAGCGGCGTGTCCAGATCGCCTTTCTCGCCTGGGTGTCCTTGTTGGTGGTGATGTCAGTTGTCTTTCCATTTGCAGGAGCACGCGGCAGCTTCTTCCATGCGGGTGCGGCTCTGCAGCCTTTTTTCTGGACACTTGCGCCCATTGGTCTGGATGCAGTGGTGGCCTGGGCGAGGCGCCATGGGCGTTTTACCCCCGAGGCATTTGTGGTGTTCCGTGCCGCTCTGGTTATGGTTGCAGCGATTCTTTCGTGCTGGGTGGTCTGGGTCCGCGTCATTCAGCCGGGCTGGGAGGAAGGTGAGCTGGTCTATCCCGCGGTGGAGAGCTTTCTGATTCAAAAAGGGGTGCCTGCGGACGTTCCGATTATCGCCCTGAGCGCGCCGGGATACACTATGATGACCGGCCGCCCTGCCTATGCCCAGCCCGCCACGAACGTAGAGGGGCTTCTGGATCTTGCTCGGCATTATGGCCTGCATTATTTCGCCTTCGAGGCCCAGGGAAGGCTCGAACCGCTGCGCGACCTGTATGATAACCCGCAGGACTATCCTCGGTTCGAATATCTTGGTGAAGTGAATGAAATCCGCATCTACCGCATCCCATAACCTGCTCTCCCGGGATGACCTCCTTGTGCTGGGTGCGGCCGCGATCATTAGCGGAGCGATCTACCTGGTCGCAAGTGCGCTTACCTTCCGTGTCGGCTTTCCATTGGACGACTCATGGATTCATCAAACTTACGCGCGCAACCTTGCCCTGCATGGTGAATGGTCGTTCCGGCTGGGGATTCCGAGCGCAGGTTCCACCTCACCGCTTTGGTCGGGGCTGTTGGTGCCCGGCTTCTGGCTGGGATTCGCGCCTCTCGGTTGGGCCTACCTTCTCGGTATTTTGTCCTTATTTGGCCTTGCCGCGGCCAGCGAGTTCGGGGTGCGGCGGATATCGGAATCCTATCGCCCCAGATTGCCGTGGGTGGGCCTCTTTATGGCTTTTGAGTGGCACCTGGCATGGGCCGCCATGTCCGGAATGGAGACCCTGCTCTATGCTTTGCTGGTTACTGCAGTGCTTCTCTCTCTGCTCGCCCCCACGCGCAATTACCTCCAGCTCGGCTGGCTGATCGGACTTGGCGTCTGGATTCGCCCGGATGGCTTGACTCTCCTGGGGCCGGTGATTCTCACCGCGCTGCTCGAAGGCCGCGATATGAAGACACGTTTTCACCTCCTGGAACGCTGTCTGATCGGCTTTTTTGCATTATTCCTGCCCTACTTGCTTTTTAACCTATGGATCGGTGGCCGGCCTCTTCCAAATACTTTTTATGCCAAACAGGCTGAGTATGGAAACTGGCAGGCCAGTCCGGTCTATGAGAAGCTCGGGCAGCTTTCGCTTCAGCTTCTCATAGGTCCATCTGTGATCCTGGCGGTTGGGGCGGGCGCGTGGGTATTCGCAAGACTGCGCCGGGCTGAGTGGCTGCAGCTTGTCCCGGTGATCTGGTTTGCCGGGTATGTCTGGTTGTACACTGCGCGGCTTCCCCTCTATCAGCATGGGCGTTATATCATGCCCGCCATGCCCATCTTCTTCCTTTTTGGCTGGCTGGGATTTTTGGAGCTTTCTGGGTCACCGGCCCTTGGCCGCTGGCAATGGTTTGCCCGGACCCTCACCCGCACCAGTCTCCTGGTCGTTACCCTGCTCTTCGTGATCCTCGGCGCCCGCTCCTACGGGCAGGATGTGGCCGTGATCGAAAGTGAGATGGTGGATACTGCCAGGTGGGCCGCCCGGAATTTACCCTCGGGGACCTTGGTGGCCGCACATGACATTGGCGCGCTTGGCTACTTCGATGATCATCCCCTGATCGATCTGGCCGGTTTGGTCTCCCCCGAGGCCGTCCCGTTTATGAATAATAATGGACAACTGGCGGCCTTCCTGGAAGACCGGAATGCCGATTACTTGATCGCCTTTCCTGAGTTTTACCCCCAGCTGACGTTGGGAAAAAGGATGGTTTTTCAGACGAAGGGGGAATTTTCTCCCCGATTTGGGTATGCCAACATGGTCATCTATGCGTGGAAATAGGCCGAATGGGTTAAAATAGGCTGGTTGACACTTCAGATTGGACGGGATGGATGATAAATCAGATAACACTGCTTGTGGTCGATGACCATCCTCTTTTCCGCCAGGGCGTGGTGGATGCACTCTCGCTTGAACCGGATATGAGCGTGGTCGGTCAGGCGTCCAATGGTGAAGATGGTCTGGCTCTGATCCGTTCCCTAAAGCCAACGGTCGCCGTAATGGATGTGAACCTTCCGGGAATGAACGGCCAGCAGGTCACGCACCAGGTGACACAGGACAAATTACCCACGCGCATTTTGCTCATGACGGGGTATGATGATGTGGAGCAGGCTATCCATGCTGCGTTGGCAGGGGCGGCGGCTTATTGTTCCAAGGATCTTCAGCCGCAAACCCTTCCCGGGATCATCCGGGAGGTGGCTGAGGGGAAATTCGTCATGGGGGGCCAGGTTTTCAATCGCCGGGAACTTGAGCAGTGGGTGGAAGAGCAGATGGAAGGCGCCCGGCGATCTTACAGTGAACCAGGAAGTCCTTTTCACCCACTCTCAGATCGCGAGATGGAAGTCTTGGCCTGTGTGGTGCGAGGCCTGAGCAACAAGGAGATCGCTGGTCTGTTGGGAATCAGTCATCAGACTGTCAAGAACCATGTAACCGCAATCCTGCGGAAATTTGGGGTGGAAGACCGCACCCAGGCTGTTGTTTATGCCCTGAAACGCGGCTGGGTGACATTGAAGGATGCCAAGTTTGGGCTTGAGGAGTGAGCGTTTATGACGCTGAATGAAATGCACGAAAGCGCCTCCCAGAGCGCGATGGATTTTGAAACCGAGTTGGATGAGACCCGCCGTGCCCTGCGCGAGGTTACTCTCATGATCGAACAGAGTCAGGGGGAGCTGTCCAAGCTTACCCAGCGGAACACGGCCATCAACTCGCATCTGCAGCAGGTCCACAAGCAAACCGGTTCCCTCTCGCTTGAGGACCTGCGCATGGCTTACGATGCCGCTCTCGACGCCCAGCAGCGTCTCTTTGTGATGCGCGGCCAATTGGATAAGCTGCAAAACGATAAGGCCCATCTCGAAAAATACAGAAGCGCCCTGGAGTTGGTGGCTGCCCGGGGGGAAATATCCAATGCTCCTTCTCCCATGGCCGGCAAGAGCCCGCTGGAGGCGGTCGAGATGATCGTTAATGTGCAGGAGGCGGAACGTGAGCGCCTCTCGCGTCAGATGCACGATGGCC
>CAYMQX010000121.1:0-8071 GCA_964392495.1 uncultured Anaerolineaceae bacterium | reverse complement strand
CCGCCCGAGTCGGTCAGCATGGGGTGAGGCCACTGCATGAACTCGTGCAGCCCGCCCATATCGCGCACCAGCTCATCGCCGGGGCGCAGGTAGAGGTGATAGGTGTTGCTCAGCACAAGCGTTGCGCCGAGCGCCTCCAGGTGAGCGGGGGTGAGCGTCTTAACGGTGGCCTGCGTCCCGACCGGCGCGAAGACCGGCGTAAGCAGGTCACCGTGAGGCGTGGAGAAGACTCCCGTGCGGGCGCCCCCCTCGCGTGCAGTGAGGGTGAATTCGAACATGGCAGGGATTATAAGCGAGGCCGCGCGAAATCAGCCGGCATTTGAGCCCGGAGGGCTTTCCTGGGAACTGAGCAGGGGCTTCAGCCCCGGCGTCATGGATTCTCCCGCATCCCTCCTCCTCCTCGCCGCGGGGCCGGCCGCGCGCGGGGTGGATCAGCAGGCTGCGCGGCCCCTCCGCTCCCCTTCGAGGACAATGTCCACTTCGGGGACAATGTCCACTTCGGGGGGCGGCAAATGCGCCAGGGATGGTTTATACTCGCGCCTGGAAATCTACACAGGCTTTAGAGAGCGAGCATGACGACAGAAAAACGCTGGAACATCCCAACCCCGATCTCCAAAGAGGCCGATGCGGCGCTGAGAATGCATCACCCCCTGATGCGGCAGATCCTGTATAACCGGGGCTTCAACACCTTCGAAAAAGCGGAGGCCTTTCTGCGCGCCGCCCCGGGCTTCGACACCGATCCCTTCCAGATGACCGGCATGGACCGCGCCGTGGAGCGCATCCTCCGGGCTGTGGAGGCGGGTGAGCGCATCGCCATCTACGGCGATTACGACGTGGACGGCGTGACCGCCACCGCCCTGCTCATGGAGGCGCTGAAGGCGCTGGGCGGCGTGGTGGAGGGCTACATCCCCAACCGCTTTGAGGAGGGCTACGGCCTGAACCCCGAGGCGCTGGATGCCCTCCAGGCGAAGGGCGTGGGGCTGGTCATCACCGTGGACTGCGGCATCCGCTCACCGGAGGAGGCCGCGCACGCGCGCCGGATCAGCCTGGACCTGATCATCAGCGACCACCACCACCCCGCCGAGGGGGAACTGCCCCCCGCCCTGGCGGTCATCAACCCCAAGCAGAAAGGCGACCTCTACCCCGATAAGGACCTGGCCGGTGTGGGCATCGCCTGCAAGCTCGCCGAGGCGCTCTTCAGCCGCCGGGAGGCACGCATCCCGCTCGACTCGCTTTTGGACCTGGTGGCGCTCGGCACCGTGGCCGACCTTGCTCCCCTGACCGGAGAGAACCGCACGCTGGTGCGGCGCGGGCTGCGGCAGATGCAGTCCACACAGAGGCAGGGGCTGTTCTCGCTGGCGGCCGTGGCGGAGATCAAGCTGGCAAAGATCAACGCCGTGCATATCGGCTTTACGCTGGGGCCGCGGCTGAACGCCTCGGGGCGGCTCGAATCCGCGAAGGCCTCGCTGGATCTGCTGACCACCACGGATTTCATGGAGGCCGGGCGGCTGGCGCAGCAGTTGAACAACCAAAACCGCGATCGCCAGAAGCTGACCCACGAGATCCAGGACCAGGCCGAAGCCCAGGCCATCGCCGGGGGGGCGCCGGGATTCCTGCTGTTCGCGGCGGACAAGAATTTCAATGCGGGCGTGGTGGGTCTGGCGGCCTCGCGCCTGTGCGAGAAGTACTACCGCCCGGCCATCGTGGCGCACCGCGATGAGTCCGAGACGCGCGGCTCCTGCCGTTCGATCCCCGAATTCCACATCACCGACGCGCTGGACCAATGCAAAGATCTGATGGTGCGGCACGGGGGTCATGCCGCGGCTGCGGGCTTCACCGTGCGGAACGAGAACCTGGAGGCGCTGGTCGCGCGGCTGAAGGAGATCGCAGAGCACAGCCTGAGGGAGAAGGACCTGCGCCCCACGCTCACGGCGGAGGCGGAAACGCCCCTCAGCGACATGCGCCCCCAACTGCTGGGCGAACTGGAAAAACTGGAGCCCACCGGCTACGGCAACCCCGGCCCGGCCTTCGTCTCACGCGGGGTCAAGGTGCGGGCGGCGCGCACCGTCGGCGCAGAGGGCCGGCACATCAAGCTCACGCTGGAGGACGAGGCCCGCTTCACGCATGACGCCATCGGCTTCCGCCTCGGAGAGCTGCTCCCGCAGCCGGGCGAGGTGGTGGACATCCTCTACAGCTTCGAGACCAACGAATTCAACGGGCGCACGAATTACCAGTTGAACCTGAAGGACCTGAAGCCCGCCAACGGGCGCACCCCATGAACTGACCCCGGGCGCGCGCAATACTGCACCGGCACCGAAGCCAGCGCAAGCAGCGAGCTTATCATCCCGGCGTTCTTACAGGACGCTTTGTCAGCCGCCTTCCTGTGCGGCAAATGGATTTATCTTTCGCAAGGTCCGGTTGATCGGAGTATCCAGGTTGTTTAGCATCCCTTCCCATTGCAGCCTGAAATAGAGCGATTGCAGAAAATTCTTGACATTCGCACGAATATGGTGTCTTTCCGGTCCTGATTTAATGGTCAATGTCAGATCAGAAAAACCTTCCACCCATTGAATAACTTCCGCAGCCGGGACAAGGTTTCTTCCAAGGATCGCAATGACCGCTGTTACCATGCGTTCCTCTTCCAGATCGACATAGCAGGCGCTCTCGACGCAAATCGCTTTGCGTATCCCTTCCAGGATTTCCACAAGGTCCGACTTGTTCATTTCGGTGCACCGGGCCAGATCATCCAGGGCATCGGCTGTATGAGCGATGGCATGTGCCCAGCCCTTTTGGCGCACAAAACCTCTGCGGTCCCTTTCATTCTCAAGATAGTAGAGCAATTGTTTCTTGATTTGATCGATTTCCGAGGCTGGGAAGAGAGGCCGTGATCGATGGGTGATCAGCAGGAGCGGCAAAACCAAAATGGAAAATGAGCGCGTAAATACGCTGTCGGTATCCTGTTCACCAAGCTTGTAGAGCATATGCTGCCCGTCAAGGACGATTGGCAGCAGGCTGCGCAGTTCATCCGGGCTGAGGGCGTTGTAACGCAAGATCCAGGCGCCAAAAGCAGAATAGATCAGCTCATCGCGCAAGGCGCTGTCAGTGGAGCCAATGTGGTTCAGCATGGCGGGAATGAGTTCTGACAGATTATCCTGCCCGGAAGGCTGAAACTCATTCTGTGCGAGAGCCTGTAAATTCTCTTTTAGCTCTGTTTCGTTCAGCATGATATTGTTTACCCGGATGGAAGCCAATCTTTATTGTGCGAAGTGTCGGCCAATCATGTGTTCAGCCGCCGTCTTTCCTCTCAAGGGACGACGGAGCACGCGCTACTGCACCGGCACGGCAGCCAGCGCCAGCAGCGAGCTGTCCGCGGCGCTCAGGTCGTGGATCACGATCCAGGCGGGCGCGCCCGCGGGGGCATGGTCGAGCGGCACCGTCACCTGGAAGGTCCCCGGCGCGCCCATATCCATGGCCTTTACCATGACGGGACCGGAGGCCAGCTCGTTCCCCTTCGCATCCACCAGATTCCAGGAGAGGCTGTTCTCGAAGGGCGCAATGCTCACCGTGCCGCTGATCTCCACGCTGCCCTGGGTGCGGTCGGCTGCGGCGGGGCTTGTCACCGTGATGGAGCGCCACTGGCCGGAGGGGGTCTGCGAGGCGTAGTCCATCATCACCAACTGCGTCCCATACAGGCGGAAGTGCTGCCGCGTGCCGAAGGAGGGGCAGCACATCGGGTCCATCGCCGAGTGTACGGTGGCATCCAGCCCGATCACGCCGTCCTGCAGGTCGAGCGAGTTGATCACGGGGCGGTCGTCCACGCCGAAGGCTGCCGCCTGCACCGCCCGCCCCCCCTCGTTCACGAAGGCCAGCAGCGAGACGAAGACGCCCGTACCGCCGTAGTTCTCCGCGATCAGCGCGGCCGCGTCGCCCAGGCCGTCGCCGTTCAGGTCGCCAAGCACGATCGGGTCCAGCAGTCGGATCATGGCATAGCTGGCCCCGGCGGGGTCGGTGCCTTTCTGAAAGACGCCGCCGGTCAACTGGTAGGAGAGGGCGGTGTCATTCGTCAGTGTAGTCAGCGACACCTGCGCGTTCTTCACCTGGTCCACGGTGAGCGCCGGGAGGGGGGTGGGCGGGACCGCCGCGGGGGGCGTCACCGCGATGGGGGCGCAGGCCGCCAGGAAAAGAAGCACGAATACAGCCAGTCGTTTCATCATTGCAGTGTCCAAGTCTTTGCTCCATCTTCGGTTTTCCAGGTCTTATAACTGGTGACCCCGGCGGAGTATTCGCTGAGGATCAGCCAGCCCGTCTGTGCGTCCGTGAAGTCGAGGTCGAAAAGCGAACGCGAATCGTTGGGGACCATTTCGGGGGGCAGCGGGCGGGTCTCCCAGGTGTTCCCGGCATCCCGCGTCATGTGGAGGGCCTCCGCGCCCTGGGCCACCGCATCGGTGGCATTGATAAATTGCAGGGCGGGGTAATTCGGCATGTCTTCCAGTGTCGCGGCGGCGGGCGTCCAGTTCCTGCCGCCATCCGCGCTGGTGTAGAGCGCCAGCGCAGAGCGGGGGGTGGAACCTTCCGGCTCGAGGCGTGTCAGCGCGACCGGCAGGAAACCGTGGGTATCGTCCACGAAAGCCGGGGACAGCGGCGTAACGAGCGCATCTTTATATGAAGGAGGCAGGGGCAGGCGGATCTCCTCCCAGGTCCGGCCTCCGTCGAAGCTGGACATGCCCTCCACCGAGCCGCGCGGCTGCATGGAGCCCATATCGCCGGTGAGGATCATCACGCGCGCGGGGTCGTAATAGAAGCTGTCCGCGCAGATATTGCACAGGTGGACGGTGCCCTCGGGCAGAGCCTCGACCGCGGCCGCCTGCTGGATGGGCACCACCTGATAGGTCGCGCCGCCCGTCAGGGTTTTAAAGACCTGCACATACAGGTTGCCCGCGCCGCCCTCGGCGGCCTCGGCCCAGCCCACGCGCGGACTGGTGAAGTGATAAGTGAAGTTTCCGGCCAGGCTGTCCAGCCCCTCGGGGAGGGTCAGCGTCCATACGCTCCCGCCATCGGTGGTGCGGAAAAGCTTCTGCCCTCCGCTCAACTGGTCTGTGCCCGCCAGCCAGACCGTGTTGAGGTCGAGGAAGGCGCTGGCGGAGAAGTTGAAGATCCCGCCGGAGGGCAGGGAGACCCGCTTCCAGCTTGCGCCCGCGTCCGTGCTGCGATACAGGCTGCCGGTATTGTAATTCCAGGCCCAGCCGCCTTCGGGGAACATCTCCAGGCCGGTGAGGATGGGCGCAGGCTCCGGCGTGACGAGCGGGGCGGGCGCGGCGGTCGGCAGCGGTACGGTCAGGCGCGCGCAGGCGCTCAGCAGCATGAAAGAAAGCAGGAAGGCAGGAACAGGAGGTTTCACTGCAGTTCCCAGGTGCGGCCTCCGTCGGTGGTCTTGTAGAAACCGACCTCGGAGGTGGTGGGGTCGAGGGCGGCCACCCAGCCGGTCTGCGCGTCCACGAAGTCCATGCTCATGAAGGATTCGCTGAAGACGACATCCGGCGCGATGCGTTCCCAGGTCTGCCCGGCGTCGCGCGTGGACAGGAAATCCGTCCCGTCGAAGACGAAGCCTTCGGTCTCGGAGACGAAATCCGCGGCGCGGCCGTCGGGGATCGAGGCGGGGGTCAGGTCCCAGGAGTCGCCTTCATCCTGTGAGGCGTACACCGCCAGGGAGGAGGCCTGCGCGCTGACCCGCAGACTCAGGAAGCCGATGGAGGGCGAGGCGAACTGGATGGACTCCACGCTCCACTGGCCGGGGGCCTCATCGGGCGGCTCCAGCTCGACCTGCGACCAGTGCTGGCCGCCGTCGTCGGTGCGATAGAGATAGGAAGTGTTATCGGAATAGATGACGCCCCCCACCCAGGCGCGCTCGGCGTCGAGGGCGAAGAAGACGCCCTTCAGCCCGCCCAGCGGGATCTCGTCGGAGGCGGCGGGGTCGGTGGGCAGGTCAGTGAAGACCTGCTGCCAGTTTGCGCCGCCGTCGGAGGTGCGGAAGATGGCGATGGCGTTGGAACCCGCGCCCACACCCAGCCCGGCCATGGCCCAGCCGTTCTGCATACCCGGCAGGAAGCGAAGCTGCCCGCTTCCGAAGGGGGCGGGGTGCGAGGTCCAGGAGGCGCCGCCATCCAGGGTCAGGAAGACCGTCCCGGTGTGCAGCGGGTCGCCGGCATCGGGAATGAGCAGGGCGGCGCGGGCGGCGTCCAGGTAGTCCCCCTGCGCGGCAAAGCCCGCGGCTGCGGCGCCGGGGGGAGTCCGATCGTGCCAGGTGGCGCCGCCGTCATCCGTCCGCAGGAGCGCCGTATCGCTGAGGCCCCAGCCGTCCTTGCGGTTCAGCATGTGGAAGGAGGCCAGCCGGGGATGCTCCACCACCGCGCCGCCGAGCGGAGGCAAATCCGGCGTGGGTGGGACGGGTGTATCCGGGACGGAGGTGGCGGGGAGGGGCGTGTTGGTGGCAGGCAGGGGGGCGGGCGGCGTGAAGGGCAGGCAGCCCGCCAGCGCGAGCATCAGGAGGATCGGGAGCAGGCGTACACGGTTCATTCTCCTGTCCTCCAACATTCGGTTACACGCAAGGACCAACGGAACGCTTTCAGAGTCATATCCTTTCGATAATCACGGCCTCCCCCTGCCCCACGCCCACACAGAGCGCCGCCAGGCCGTACCGGACGTCGCCGCGCAGGCGCATTTCATGTACCAGCGTGGTGACGAGGCGCGCGCCCGAGCATCCCAGCGGGTGCCCGATGGCGATGGCGCCGCCGTTCACGTTGACGGTCGCGGGGTCCATCGCCAGGTCTTCCATCACGGCCAGCGACTGGACGGCGAAGGCCTCGTTCAGCTCGGTCAGGCCGATGTCCTTCATCTCCAGGCCGGAGCGCAGCAGCGCCTTCTTCACCGCGGGGACAGGGCCCACGCCCATTGTGCGGGGCGGGACGCCCGCCGCGCCCGAGGACAGGATGCGCGCCAGGGGCTTCAGCCCCAACCGGCGGGCCTGCTCCTCGCTCATCACCAGCAGCGCCGCGGCCCCGTCATTGAGTCCAGACGAATTTCCCGCCGTAACGGTTCCCCCTTCCTTTTTAAAGGCGGGCTTCAGGCGCGCCAGCGATTCCAGCGTGGTATCCCGGCGGGGACGCTCATCCACCGAGACGAGGACCGGCTCGCCCTTCTTCTGCGGGACGGGTACGGGGGCGATCTCCTGCGCGAAGCGGCCCGAATCGATGGCGGCCAGGGCGCGCTGGTGCGAGCGCAGGGCGAACTCGTCCTGCATTTGGCGCGTCAGGTGCGGGCGCGCCGCGGCGATGTTCTCGGCGGTCTCGCCCATCGAGTCGGTGCCGTACATTTCCTTCATTTTGGGGTTGGGGTAGCGCCAGCCCAGGGCCGTGTCCCAGGCGGTCAGGTTGCCGAAGGAGAAGCCGGCCTCGGACTTGGGCAGGGAATAGGGGGCGCGGCTCATCGATTCCACGCCCCCGGCGATGAAGACCTCGCCCTCCCCCGAGCGGATGGCGCGCGCCGCCTGGACGAGGGCGTTCAGCCCCGAGGCGCACAGCCGGTTGACGGTCACGCCGCCCACCTCCACCGGCAGACCCGCCAGCAGGGCGGCCATGCGCGCCACGTTGCGGTTATCCTCCCCGGCCTGGTTGGCGCAGCCGAAGTAAACCTCCTCCACGAGGGCGGGGTCGAAGGCGCTGCGGTCCAGCAGGCAGCGGATCACGTGCGCGGCCAGGTCATCCGGGCGGACGGCGGAGAGGCCCCCACCCAGCGCGCCCACCGGCGTGCGAATGGCATCAACGATCACAGGAACGGACATCGCATCCCTCCAGGATGTGTGAGAATGGGATCATGCGAGGTCATTGTACCGCAGGCTTGCAGAGACGGCTCCCCCCTCTCGCGCGTAGCGGACATCCTCCCCGAAGGGGAGCGGAGAGACCCCAAGATGTCGCTGCGAGGAGGGCGTTCTTCCCGACGAAACAGCCCCACAAATCCATCCATGTCGCTGCGAGGAGGGCGCTCTTCCCGACGAAGCAGCCCCACACGAAATGCT
>CAYMQX010000120.1:0-8106 GCA_964392495.1 uncultured Anaerolineaceae bacterium | reverse complement strand
AATCGGAGTCCGATTAAGGGGCGATGAGTGTGGAGGGGGAAAGGAGGAACACGAAATACACGAAAAGGGATGGACAACAGAACGTGGATCCATGCGGAGGGGTTGGAGGCAAGAGGGGGAGAGGGCAGTGAGGGATGGAGGTGCGCTCCTCGAACCACTGGGGGACTGACCAGCGCTGGGTCCGCTCTGATATAATCTCCCACATCTTGTACCGGAGGACCGGTGGAGGGGGGAGCATTGGGCAGGCAGGCTTTGGAGTTGGCGGCAGGATATCCGGCTATTTCTGAGAACAAGGATGACACTCGAACGCGGCACTCTGCTTCATAAACGCTATCGCATCGTGGAGATCCTGGGGCAGGGGGGCATGGGATCGGTCTATCGCGCCGTGGATGAAAACCTGGGCGTGGATGTGGCCGTCAAGGAGAACCTCTTCACCACGGATGAATACGCCCGCCAGTTCCGTCTGGAGGCGGTCATCCTGGCGAACCTGCGGCATCCCAACCTGCCGCGCGTCTCCGATCATTTTGTGGTGGGCGAACAGGGACAGTACCTGGTCATGGACTTCATCGAGGGGGAGGACCTGCGCCAGCGCATGGAGCGCGCCGGGAACATCAGCGAGGACGAGGCCGTGCAGATCGGCGCGGCCATCTGCGACGCCCTGATGTACCTGCATACCCGCAAGCCGCCCATCCTGCACCGCGACCTGAAACCCGGCAATGTCAAGATCTCGCCCGATGGGCATATCTTCCTGGTGGACTTCGGCCTGGCAAAGGTGGTGCACGGCGGCCAGATCACGACCACGGGGGCGCGCGCCATGACGCCGGGCTATTCACCCCCCGAACAATATGGGACCGCCCGCACCGACCTGCGCACGGATATCTACTCGCTGGGCGCCACGCTCTACGCCGGGCTGACCGGCATCATCCCGGAGGATGGGCTGGCGCGCGCCATGGACAACGCCGAGCTCACCCCACTGCGGCGGCGCAACAGCCGCGTCTCGCGGCGGCTTTCCACCGCGATCGAGAAGGCCATGGCGGTGGACCCGGCGGACCGCTACCAGACCGCGGAGGATTTCAAAAAATCCCTGTTGGGGTCCAAATCCAACACCGAGCGGCTGACCGGGCGCTACACGGTCGCACCGCCGCCCTCCGAGCCCCTGGCCGACGCCAAAAAAATGGGCCAGTCGGAGAGCGATTCCGAGCAGGCCAATGGCTCACGCAAGCCGCCGCCGCCCGTGCGCACACCGCCCATCACCGAAGAGCAGAAGCCCTTCGTCCCACCGGGCAAACGCCTGATCGAGCGCAACAAGCGGCGCGTGCGCGGCTGGATCCTGTTCCTGCTGGTGGCCGCCGCCGGACTGCTTTCGGTGCTCTACCTCAACCCGGCGCTGATCCCGGCACAGGCGCGCAGCATGGTGCCTTTCCTGCCGGCCACCGCCACACCGACCCCCAGCCCCACACCGGCGCCCACGGCCACGCCCACGGTCACACCCACCGCCACCCTGACCGCGACCCCCATCCGGCCCACGGCCACCCGCACGCAGCCGCCCACCCCGACCGAGGCCCAGACCGGGGCGGTCGTCCCCGGCGGCGCAACGCTCCTCCCGGCGGAGACTCCCACGGCGAGCCCCACGCCCCAGGGCGGAGGCTTCGGGCAGTTGGCCTTTGCCTCCGACCGGTCCGGCGTGCCGCAAATCTATCTGAGCGACCTGGGCGGCCAGAACCCGCAGGCCATCACGGATCTCGCGGGAGGCGCCTGCCAGCCCTCCTGGTCCCCGGACGGAGATCAACTGGTCTTCGTCTCACCCTGCGCGGGGACGGATAACATCAACCAGAACCCGCCGCGCGATACCAGCCTGTACCTGATCCATGCCGACGGCACGCAGCTCACCCCGCTGACGAACACACCGGGCGGAGACTTCGAGCCGGCCTGGTCGCCGGACGGGACGCACATCGCCTTCACCTCCTTCCGCGATGGGAGCATGCAGCTCTACAGCCTGGACCTTGCCGACCAGAGTGTGAGGCGCCTGACGAACCTGGGCAGCGGCGTGGAAGCCCGGCAGGCCGCCTGGTCGCCCACGGGGGAGGCCCTCGCCTTCACGGTCCGGCGGCTGAACATTTACCAGGTCTGGACGATGAGCGCGGCGGGCGAAAATCCCCGGCAGCTCATCCGCAGCGGACAGGATTATTGGGATTACTTCCCGGCCTTCTCCAGGGATGGCAGCGTGGTCCTGTTCTCGGAGCAGCGGGCGGGGACGAGCGGCCCGGCGTGGCAGATGAGCATCCCCTTCGACCCGGCCAGCGGCACGATCTCCACGCGGCTGAACATGGGGAAGCTCCCGGTGGAGCGCGCGGCCGTCTCTCCGGACGGTTTCTGGATCGCCTTCCAGGGCGCGGAAGAGGCGCAGAACCTGGATATCTTCTTCCTGACGGTGACCGGCGCCGGGCGCACCCGGCTGACCTCGGACCCCGGGCAGGATTTCGACCCGGCCTGGCGTCCCGTGGAGGGCGCTCCGTAGGCCCGCCTTTTTGATACCAAACCGTTATGCAGCTTTTTCACAGGTCAAGTAAAATACAAGTGCCGGGAACCCGCCGGCGGAATCTGCCTGCGAAAACAGCGAAGGGTCCTGCCTCCCGGGGATGTCGAACCGATCCTCCTGACACGGCGCCCGATCAAAAGGAGTAATCGCTGCACCCAGCGCGCATCTGATGGCCTCAAAAATGTCTCTGGAAATTGGAACACTGCTGCACCGGCGCTATCGCATCGTCGAGAACCTGGCCCAGGGGGGTATGGGCTCGGTTTACAGCGCCATGGATGAGACACTGGGCATCCTGGTGGCGGTCAAGGAAAACCTGTTCACCACCGAGGAGGCCGCCCGGCAGTTCAAGCTGGAGGCGACCATCCTGGCGAACATGCGCCATCCGAACCTGCCGCGCGTGACCGATCACTTCGATGTGGATGGGCAGGGGCAGTATCTGGTCATGGACTATATCGAGGGGGAGGACCTGCGCGAGCGCATGGAGCGCATCGGCGCCATCCCCGAGGATGACGTCATCATGATCGGGGCGGCCATCTGCGACGCCCTCACCTATCTGCATTCACGCACGCCTCCCATCCTGCACCGTGATATCAAGCCGGGCAATGTCAAGATCGCGCCGAACGGGCATATCGTCCTGCTGGACTTCGGGCTGGCCAAAGTCGTCCAGGGGGACCAGGCCACCACCGTGGGGGCGCGTGCCATGACCCCGGGCTATTCCCCGCCGGAGCAGTACGGCACGGCGCGCACGGACCCGCGCTCGGATATCTATTCGTTGGGAGCCACGCTCTACGCCGCGGCCTCGGGGGTGATCCCCGAGGATGGGCTGGCGCGCGCCATGGAAAACGCCGAGCTGGAGCCGCTGCGCAAACGCAGCCCCGGCACCTCGCGCAAGTTCGCGCTGGTGATCGAGAAGGCCATGGGGGTCGATCCGCTGGACCGCTTCCAAAGCGCCGAGGACTTCAAACGGGCGCTGCTGGCCTCCAAATCCAAGACCCAGCAGCCGGTGGGCAGCTACGTGATCTCACCGCCCCCGCCGCCCGCTCCCGCGCGTCCCGTTGGCGAACTGCCCCTGGATGAAATCCTGAAGGACAACGGGAGACCGGCCCTGGCGGAGGCCTCCTCAAAGGACCTGCCCTTCCTCACGCCGCGCAAGCGCCAGAGCCTGCGGGCCAGCCGCATCCGCCGCACGCTGATCTTCAGCCTGGTGGCCGTGCTGTTCGGGGCCTTCATCATCACGGAGCTGGTCGCTCCGGGGGCCACGGCCTCCGGCCTGCAGCGCCTGCTGGGCGGCAACCTCTCCACGCAGAACTTCTCCACGCCCGCGGCGGCAGCCGCCGGAACCCCCACCTCAAGGGCGGGCATCGTGATCCTGCCGACAGCCACACAGGAGGTCGTGCAGCCCGCGCCCAGCACCGAACCCACCACCATCGGCATCCCCACACCGCCAGGCTCCGAAACGCTCAAGATCGCCTTTGCCTCCATGCGTTCGGGCATTTCCCAGATCTACCTGGGCGGGCTGAACGGGGACCTGGCGCAGCTCACCGCGATGAAGGAAGGCGCCTGCCAGCCGGCCTGGTCGCCGGATGGCGCCCGGCTGGTCTTCATCTCTCCCTGTACACTGCGGCAGGATGTCTATCGCGGTTCGGCCCTCTACCTGATCAACGCCGATGGCACCGGGCTCCAGCCGCTGAACACCGTCCCCGGCGGAGATTTCGAACCCGACTGGTCGCCGGACGGCAGGTACATCGCCTTCACCTCCATGCGCACCGGGCACATGCAGATCTATTCCTATGATCTGAAATCGGGCATCACGCAAAGGCTGATCCGCACACCGCTGGGAAAGGATGCGCGCCAGCCCGACTGGTCGCCGGACGGCAGGCTGATCGCTTTTTCCGAGCGCCGCAGCGGCAACGCCTTCGAGATCTGGTTGATGACGAACCTGGGGCGCGACCAGACCGTGATCGTACGCGGCGGGGACCAGGTCTCGGATGCGCGCCCGGAGTGGTCGCCGGATGGGAAGCTGCTGTTGTTCCACCGCTCGCCCTCCAACAAGTTCGGGTTCCCGCGCCTGATGATGCTGCCCATGGAAGGCGATAAACCGGATGGGGAGGTGGTGGCCCTCAACATGAACCTGCTCTCCATCAACAACGTGGATTATTCGCCGGACGGCTTTTGGCTGGCCTTTGAGTTCAGCGGCGACAAGGGTTCGGACGTTTACTATATGACGGTCACCGGGGCGAACAAGACCGAGCTCGCGCCCGATCCCGCCGAGGACTTCGACCCCGCCTGGCAGCCGCTCCCGCCCTCCCAACCATAGAAGCCCTGCGCGGCCGGTGGGGGAGGCAGCCGCGCAGCGTTTTTCTAACGCTCCTCTTATTGACGCTCATTTTTCAGCATGATATGATTATTCCCATCCTGTTAGCACTCTCAAACCGAGAGTGCTAACACTGATGCGACCATGAACGAGCTCAACGACCGCCAGAAAACCCTGCTCCTGCTGGTCATCCGCGACTATATCGAAACCGCCCAACCGGTGGGATCGAAGCGGCTGGTCGAGCGTTACCGGCTGGATATGTCCTCTGCCACGGTGCGGAACGAGATGTCTGCGCTGACGGAGATGGGCTACCTGCGCCAACCGCACACCTCTGCAGGCCGCGTCCCCACCGAGGACGGCTACCGGGTCTTCGTGGGGCAGATGGTCAACCAGGCGGAACTGCCCGCGTCGATCCAGCAGACCATCACCCACCAGTTCCACCAGTCCCGGCCCGATATTGACCAGTGGATGACGCTGGCGGCCTCGGTGCTGGCGCACCAGTCGCAGGGCGTCTCGGTGGTCACGGCTCCGCACCCCGAGCAGGCGCGCTGCAAGCATGTGGAGCTGATCTCCACGCAGGGGCGGCAGGTCTTAATGGTCCTGGTGCTGAGCGGCGGGGAGGTCAGCCAGCAGATACTGACGCTGGCGGAGCCGGTCTCGCAGGAGCGTTTGAGTCAATGTGCGGCGCGGCTGAACCCGGTCCTGGGCGGGCACACGCTGGAAGAATTGACGGCGCTCCCGGCCCGGGCGGACGCGCTGGAACAGGATATCCAGACCCTGATCATTGCCGATATGCGCCGGGCCGCGGATCTGGGCTCCGGGCAGATCTATACCGACGGGCAGACCAACCTGCTGGCTGAACCGGAGTTCGCTGAGTCGGACGACGCCCGGCGCGCCCTGCGGATTTTCGAGGAGCGCTCCACGCTCCAGGGTCTGCTGGCGCGCGCTTCCATCAACAGTTCGGTGGGAGGCCTGCAGGTGCTGATCGGCGGGGAGGGTGAGTGGGAGGAACTGCGCAAGTGCTCCATGGTCCTGGCGCGCTACGGTGTGCCGGGGATGGCGACCGGGACCCTGGGAGTGCTGGGCCCCATGCGCATGTCGTATGCACGCACCATCCCGACGGTGCGATTTGTGGCGGGGCTCCTGAGCGATCTTGTCAACGATTCGATCACAGGCAGCGAGTAAAACTTCATTTTGGAAAGAGACCATGACCAATAAGGAACAGCCATCCATGCAAGGGGAAGCCCAAGAGAATCCGGCGGCAGTGGAACAGGAAGATGCACCGGCCGGGATCGAGATGTTAAAGAAGGACCTGGAGGCCGCGCAGGCCAAAGCCGCCGAAAACCTCGAAGGCTGGCAGCGCGCCCAGGCGGAGTTCGTCAATTACCGCAACCGGATGCAGCGCGACCAGGAGATGGCCCGCGCCAGCATGAAGGGCGACATCCTGCGGCGGGTGCTGCCCGTGCTGGACGATCTGGAGCGGGCGCTTTCCAACCGCCCTGCGGGCGACCCCTGGGCCGAGGGCATGGAACTGATCGCCCGCAAGTTCCAGAATATCCTGGAGGCCGAGGGCCTCACGCGCATCCCGGCGGAGGGGCAGCCTTTCGACCCGAACTTCCACGAGGCCGTCTCGCACGAGCCGAACGATGAGGTGGAGAGCGGCTGCGTGATCGCGGTGACGCAGACCGGTTACATGCTGGGCGAGCGTGTCATCCGCCCGGCCATGGTGCGGGTGGCTCAATAAGTCGGTTGCAGAAAAGAAAATAGACAGAGGAGAAATCATGGCGAAGATCATCGGCATTGACCTGGGTACCACCAATTCGGTCGCGGCGGTCATGAGCGGCGGCGAGCCCACGGTCATCCCCTCCGCGGAAGGCGAGCGGCTCGTGCCTTCGGTGGTGGCGGTCAACAAGAATCACGAACGGCTGGTGGGCCGGGTGGCCCGCAACCAGGCCATCACCAACCCTCAGAACACGGTATTTTCCATCAAGCTCTTCATGGGCCGCAAGGCCGACGACCCCGAGGTCGAGCGCACGCGCAAGCGCGTCCCCTATACGGTCTCGGCTGCGTCCAACGGGGATGTACGCGTCAGATTGGATGAGCGCGAATACAGCGCTCCCGAGATCTCGGCCATGATCCTGGCCAAGATCAAGACCGACGCCGAAGCCTACCTGGGCGAACCGGTCACGCAGGCGGTCATTACGGTCCCGGCCTATTTCAACGATGCCCAGCGCAATGCGACCAAGGACGCCGGCAAGATCGCAGGCCTGGAAGTGCTGCGCATCATCAACGAGCCGACGGCCTCCTCACTGGCCTACGGGCTGGACAAGAAAAAGAACGAGATCATCGCCGTGTACGACCTGGGCGGCGGCACCTTTGATATCTCCATCCTGGATGTGGGCGATGGGGTGTTCCAGGTGCGCGCCACCAGCGGCGACACCTTTCTGGGCGGCGACGACTTCGACCTGCGCGTGATGGACCACCTGATCGAACAGTTCAAAAAGGACAACGGCATCGACCTGCACAACGACCGCCAGGCCCTGCAGCGCCTCAAGGAGGCTGCCGAAAAGGCCAAGATCGAGCTCTCCACCGTGATGCAGACCGAGATCAACCTGCCCTATCTCACCGCGGACGCCAGCGGCCCCAAGCACCTGGTGATGACCATGACGCGCGCCAAGCTGGAGCAGCTTACCGGCGACCTGGTGGACCGCACCATCGCGCCGCTGAAACAGGCCCTGGCGGATGCCAGCCTGACCGCGGGCGAGATCAATGAAGTGGTCATGGTGGGCGGCATGACGCGTATGCCGGCCATCCAGGAGAAGGTACGCCAGTTCTTCGGCAAGGAACCCCATAAAGGCGTGAACCCGGACGAGGTGGTGGCGATCGGCGCAGCCATCCAGGCGGGCGTGCTGGGCGGCGAGGTCAAGGATATCCTCCTGCTGGATGTCACGCCGCTGACCCTTTCCATCGAGACGATGGGCGGGGTCGCCACGCCGCAGATCGAGCGCAACACCACCATTCCCACGCGGCGCAGTCAGGTGTTTTCCACCGCCTCCGACAACCAGACCCAGGTCGAGATCCACGTGCTGCAGGGCGAACGCCCGATGGCGATGGACAACAAGTCGCTGGGCAGGTTTATGCTGGACGGCATCCCACCGGCGCCGCGCGGCCTGCCGCAGATCGAAGTAACCTTCGATATCGACGCCAACGGCATCCTGAAGGTCACCGCCAAGGACAAGGCCTCGGGGCGTAC
>CAYMQX010000119.1:0-8146 GCA_964392495.1 uncultured Anaerolineaceae bacterium | reverse complement strand
GCTCCGCCTGTTCCCAAAATTCCCTGTATTGATCACGCAGGAGAAACAGGGGCAGGAACCAGCGGGCGAGGGCGTAACAACGGCAGGCCATCCGTTGATCCGTCTTCTCGGGAGATTTTGACAGTCGCTGAAAGGCAAGACCAAACCAGCAGGCAAGTGTGTAAAGATCGGGCGTGTAAAGCTGGAAAGCCAGCCTTCTTCTTCCAGGCCTGATGATGTGCGCTATGTTTGCCTGAGCCCTGCGCAGGTCATCGATGCGCCCGGTGCGGATGAGCATATTCGCCTCGCCCAGAAGCGAACGGGTCATGAATATTTGATCGGACTGCTTCTTCTCCAGTTCCACCGCCAGATCGAAGTAACGGAGCGCTTCTTCGATCTTCTTGCGATCATGCGGGATATCGGTCAAAAGGCCGCGGCGGTTTGCAAAGGAAAGGACCTGCGCCAGGTAGTAATAGGGACGTCCGGAAGCCGGCCATAACTCTGCTGCCTGCAAGAATTGCTTCCGTGCCAGGTCATGGAACACTCTCTCACCGCTGCCGCGCAGACTGGACTCGTACAGCGTCCCGATGAGCAGATGTATCCTGGCACGATATGCACCGTTTTTTGACCGGTTGGCGTGCAGGAGTTCCTGGCCCATCATCTCCGTGACCATGATCCGAATGGCCAGACTCAGCAACCGCCGGTAGGTTTTGACGGCTCCTTCCTGTTGGTCGAAGTTCTTCTTTAGGAGTTCCTGCGCGCGGATATCGTCTGGATTCTCGGCGAGCGCTTGAGCGGCAAATTTCCGGGCATCGTCAGGGAGACCCAACCTCTGATACAGCCCGGCCAGTTTCAGATTATCCGATATGCTTTCCCCGGCGCGTTCCAACTGCCGGGTGAGGTTCAATATCATCGCCCGCGCTTTTGAGTCATTAGGTGATCTTTCGAGGGCGGTTTGCAGATATTTTTTCGCCTCCGGCAGATCTCCATGCTCATAATAAATCCCCGCAGCCTGGCATAATTTTTCCGCGGCTGCCTCTCCAGAGCCCGGGCCTTCACCGGGGGACACCCAATCCAGGCATTCCTGAAGAAGCGCGCCGGCCTCCCATTCATCGGGCAGGATGGAGAGATGGGCGTAGAGCAGTTCCGCGGCGCCTTCAGGATATCCGGCCTCCATCAGGAGCCTGCAAAGCTTCAAGAGCGGGGTGAGCTTCCATGAGGCGGCGGACTGCGCTGCTGTGGAAGCTCTGGAAGCGGATATTTCTCCGTGGATTGGGGAAAGCTTTTTCCCCAGGTCCTGAAGCTCATAGGCAACAGATCTCTCCACCACTGCGCCAGGGAGGAAGAGGAGATCAGACTTCATGCGAAAGCCCCGCTGTGGGAACAGGCCCGCCAACAGCCCGAGCACAGGCTTGATCTCCTCAGGCGCAGCTTCACTGGCGGCCTTGATCAGCTCGGCCGCCCGGTTGTCGTAGGCGTTCGAGATCCGAATCACGTCCGGGTCTCTGCCGATGGGATCCTCCAGCACGCGCCGGCTGATATTTCTGGCGATCTCTCTGCCTTCGTTCAACTCTTTCACGATCCATCCGCCTGCCAGCGAACTTAATCCTGCAGCCAGGTTGTCGAGGCCGGGATCACCGGTCGAGTTGATGACGTTTTCGAATACCAGCTGCGGGGATGGAAAAAACAGGTTTTGGATGACGATGTTCAGAAGATACACAACGAGGAAGGCAGAGATCACCACTGCCAGGAGTTTCAGGACCGCCCAGGCGAACGGAAAGACAACCTCATCCAGATACTTGACGTTCCTGCCTGCAATCCCCTCCGCGGCGGCGATGGATGTAGGGGTAGGAGTGACGGCCGGTGTGGCTGAAGCTTGTGCGGTGGGGGACGGACTGATGGTACCGGAGGCGGCTGCGGTGGGTGCAGCCAGGGAGGAAAGCGCCTGCAGGTCAACAAGCGCAAGGAAAGCTGCCAGGCCTGCCAGTAAAACAACGATAACCAGGAGTATGATCCGCTGCCTCATCCGATAAAGACCCCTGTGTCAAAAAGGTGAACAGGTTAATTATAGGAAAAACAGGACCGCGATTCAAGCCGTTGGCGGCTTGAAAATTTCCGACCTAAAAAACAGAGCGCCTGCGGGCGCTCCTTGCATGGTCCTGATCCGTGCTGATCCTCCACATCAAGAAATATGATCGTCTCTGTGCTCCAGCCACTTGAGGGCTTCGCGTGCGCTGAGTGTGCTGAGGGAGGTGGAGGCGACGAACTCCCTCACACCCTGCCCGTCAATGCGCGAGTACTGGCGCAGCGCCCAGCCGATGGCCTTGTTGATGAAGAACTCCTTCGAACTGAGATTCTCACGGATCAATTCCTTTAACAATTCAAAGTCGGTCTCCTCCTTGTAGTTGAGCTGGAAGAGGAGTGTTGTCCGGCGCAGCCAGAGGTTCTCCGAGCTGCGCCACTTCGCAAGGTATTTGCGCCTGGCGCGCGGCCAGCGCCGGAAGTGATCGCCCACTGCATGCCCTGCCAGTGTGTCCACTGTATCCCACCAGGACCTGCTGGTGAGCAGGTGTTCCAGCGTACCGGTGAAGCCCTCGGGGGCCTGTTCTGACATCCGGGAGATCAGCCCGGATGCGGTGTACTGGTATTCACGCTGGGGCAGGGACCACAAGTCCCGGACGATGGTTTCAAGGTCGCCCGCAGCGGGGAGACCGTTCTCTTTATAAAAGGAACTTGTGATGGCGGACAATTGGGGGCTTTTAATGCCGAGGAATTCAAACTGCCCGCGCATATAGCGCTCCATATCCGGCGCCAGCCGGGGGTCGGCCTGCGCGGCGAGCAGACCCTTGATCTTTCCGGCGTAGGGATGCATGGCCGCCCGTTATTTCTGTTCTTCGACCGTAAAGCTGCCGCGGCCGATCAGGTGCGCATCCACGTACAGTTCCACCGTATAGAGGCCGGGCGTGAAGATGAAGAGATCGCTGTAGCTGTAGCTGATGGGCTTGGCAGCACTGCCCGCCTCCTCCAGCTTCCAGTTGCCGACCACGCGCAGGGTGGGGTCCTCCACGCCGTCGCGATAGACCTTCCAGACCTCCAGCGCGCCCTTCTTCATGCCGCTGAAATCGAACAGTACCAGCACCTCATTCATCCCGTAGGCGAAGGAGGTGGCGGTATCGTACTGGACAAATTCTCCCTTGTCATCGAGCTGCTCATGTCCGAAGGTGAACGCAGTAGCCACGCCGCGCGCCGTCTGCGGGCTGGGCTGGCCGGTGAACTCCAGGGCCACGGTCGTATCCTTCAACAGGTAGTACATGCGGTCGGCCAGGGCGCGCAGTTGGATGTGGTCGGCGGAAATGCTGGTATTGACGGGGGCCTGTCCCCAGGGGTTGGGGCGGCCGCTCATCTCGCCGAGCAGGTTGTCGATATCGTCGGCGGAGGCATCCAGGTAATACCAAAAGGAGGAAGGCGGCTGCGCATTGGCCTGCTGTGCGCTGGACATCTCGTCGATGGACTGCCGGACTCCCGCCTGGTATTCCTGCTCGGATTCCTTGAACTGGCCGTTCACCATCAGCGCCAGGGCCAGGTTGAATCGCACCGCCACCAGGGAGGGGTCCTTCTCCAGAACAGCGCGGTCCACACGGATGGCGTCCTCGAAGCGGCCCAGCACATAATAGCTCCAACCCAGGTTCCACCCGGCGTTGGTGTCCTCGCGCCCGGCAGCCACGGAGGCCTCGTAATCCCTCAGCGCGGCCGGGTAATCACTCAGGGAGAAATAGGAATTGCCGCGCTCGTACAGGGCATTGGCGTATCCCGGTTTTTCAGCCAGGGCCGCATCGAACTTCTGGATGGCCCCCTGGTAATCGCCGCGCCAGGCCAGCCCCACCCCTTCGGAATAGGCAGCGATGGCGGCCTCGGGGAGCGTCGGGAGGGGGGTGAGCATCACAGCCAGCGCCCACAACGAAACGATCAGCGCCAGGGCACTGCCCAACCCCTGGAAGACGGTGCGCATGAACCCCTGGATGGTGGTGGAGAGACCGAACAGGGCCAGCCCGACCGCCAGCAGGGTGAGATGCACGACAAAGGTATTGGCGCGGTCATCCCAGGTATCGCCGATCTCTTTATACGCCGCGAATTTCTCCGTCAGGCGGGTGCTTTCCACGATGTAGTTATCGGCTTGGAAACCGGAATAGTCCGGTGTATTGCCTGAGTCGGCATCGAAGTATTTGGAGGACAGCATGGGGCTGAGCCCGGCGATATGGTCGCGCACCGTCCGGTAGCGCTCTGCCGCGGCGGCATCCCCGGCCAGGTCGGCGGCCAACGCCTGGAGGTGCAGTTCATACCAGGTCTGGTAGGCGCCCTGCCACTGCTGGCTGGCCTCGGTCTCGCCGGTGGTGCGGACCTGCATGGCCTGGATGACGGATTGTGTGGAACTGCGGTTGGCAAGGTTGCTGCGGCCGGACGAGTAGGTGTGCAAAAAGGTGATGACCGCCGCCAGGACCGTGACCGTGGCGATCAGGAATGCGACCAGCTTTTCGGAGGGTTCGTGTGCAGGGGCGGTTTCGCTCATTTTTCCCCTCCTACAGGATGAGCTCGATCAGGCCGATCCCGACGAGGCTGACCCCCAGCAGCAGGATGCCTCCCACCGCGAACCCATATTTGGCGGAGCGCTCGATGATCTGTGCGCAGGTGAACATCCAGAGGGCCAGGCCCAGGAAGATCAGCGTGCTGATGAGCAGGTTGGATTTGAGGCGGTATGCATCGGCGCGGTTAAAGTGCAGATCCGGCTTGATGTCCTCCTGGCGTTCCGAGTCGGCGGTCAGCTCGTCCATCTCCCGCTGGAGGTCGTAGCTGCCGTCCGGCCGCAGGTAGCGGGAGGGGAAGAAGAGATACTGCAAGCCGTAGGCGATACCCCAGGAATCGGACTTGCCCTGCTCGAGGGCGGTGATCCGGCTGTCGCCGGGATCGGCGGCGGCGATCTCGTCCGCCAGCCGGTAGCCCAACTCGTTGTAGCGCGTATAGGTCAGAAAGGCCTGGAAGTGCCCGTAGGCCGAGATGCTGTTAAGCATGTGCGCCTCTTCGGCGTTGATGGAAGCGGCCAACCCGTTGAAATCTGCCTGGCTGGACTCGCTGGCCGCCGCCGCCGCCCTCCAGGCCGCGACCGCGCTGACGATGGTCACCAGGGCGATCATGGTGGCGGTGAAAGTCTTAAAGCCCTCTGTTTTCATATGCGCCTCGCTCAGCATATACTGGAACCGGTAACAGGATCATGGACGGCCCTGCGGGGCCTGTCCGGCCAGGCGGGGGCCATCGACTGCGATGCGGCTTGGAGGCCCCGGATCGGATCTATGCGGATTATAACGCCATCAAAAAGCAGGGTGCCGGGCGGCCCTGCCGATCTTCAGAGCCGTTCCTTTTTCATAAAGACGGCCAGCCCCTGCCGGGCATTGGCGCGCACCCGGGTTTGAAGAGGCGGCAGCCAGCCCGCCAGCACGCCCACGGGCCCCAGTGCCATGGCAGACCAGCGCCAAAAGTTGAAGCGGTCGTGATGTTCGGTGATCTTTCCGTCCATGAACTTAAAGGAAGCCTCGATCACATTATGGACGGGGCGTCCGCTTGAGGAGAAGGTGTACCAGGCCTCCCAGTGCGCCGACCCGACGGTCTCATCTGCCTGTGCCCGGTCGAAGGCGAGGCGGAGGTCCTTCCCGCGTGCGCAGAGCATACGCCACATGGCGCCGACCTCCGCGCCTCGCAGCGCCCCGAAGGCGGGGTCCGAGAAGACCGCCTCCGCGGCGTAACAAGCGGCCATCTTCTCCCCGTCGCGGGCCTGGAAGGCGGTGTAGAGATCATGGATCAATTGTTGATTGGGGTGCATGGATTGGAACCTCCGAAAATAACTCTAATGAGAGACTCAAAAGCTTCGCCTGGTACGCGGATCCCCGCATAAGGGATGCCTGGGACCTGTGAGCCTTATTCCTCGTCTGTTGCGGCCGAGGGCTGCTCCACGCGGATGACCTCCCCGTGTACATTGATGATGATCTTGAAGCCCATCATACCCAGGTAGGCGCGCCCCTCCTCGGGGATGCCGGTCTCCAGGATGGTGTCGAACTGCTTTTCCATGTTCTTGAGCTGCTGCTCGATGACGGCCCGCGAGAAGATGTCATCCTGGCCGAGCATCCTGGCGGTCTGCTCCGAGATCAGGCCCTCGTTGCCCTTCATGGCATCGGCGAGGTGCCCCAACACGACGCGGTCCACCTGTTCGGAGGCGATGTGCCGCCGGAAGCCGCCATCGTTCACCACATAACAGGGCTCGTCGCCCACGTAGGCGGTTTCGACGGCATTGCCGGCCTCATCCGCCACCAGGCCCGCGAAGAGAGGCTGGCGGGCCATCAACTGCTCTGCTTTCCTTCAACGGCCGCCAGCAGGATGGCCGCAGCGATAGCCAGGCGCGGATCGAGCCGGCGGGAAGCGTTTTCCCGGAGGTCCAGGTCCAGTTCGTAGCGGAAGATATTGAAGCGCTGTCTCAGGTCGGCCGCGCGGCTCCCGCCCACCACCAGGTCATAGTTCTGTGGCAGGAGCGAACCCAGCAGCACGCGCCGCAGCATGGCCAGCCCTATGCTGTCTTCAAACAGCGAGCCGGTAAGTTGGTCCTGGGCGTCCAGGACCTCCCACTCATCCCTGAGCAGCGACCTCCAGCCTTTACGGCGCAGAACGCCCACCTTCTGGTTGGAGGCGCTGTCGATCACATCATAGGCCGCCGAAAAGTCGATGATCTGGCGGGCCTTGATGACCAGCACTTCGTTCTGTTTGGCCTCATCGGAATAGACGCGGATATCCTCGCGCAGCTTGAACATTTTCTGCTCGCTGAACATAACCATATTGTCCAGGGGGTCATACAGGCGGAAACGGCCTGTGAGCGAGAGGACCTGCCGGCGCAGGACGTAGGCGGGGAACTCGAAGATCGGATTCATGACTCTCTCCCTTGGTCGATCAGGAATCTGAATTGACGATGGTGACGCGCGTGCCCTGGCCTGGCACATGCAGGTAGTCCGTGTCCGGCGGGACCTCCGGACGTGTCCAGCGATAGATGAACTTGGCGGCCTGGGAAGGCAGGTTCACGCAGCCGTGGCTGCGCGGGCGGCCGTAATCGTTATGCCAGTAGGTGCCATGGAAGGCGTTGCCCACGCCGGTGAAAAAGCTGCACCAGGGAACCCCCGGCAGATCATAGACATTGGCCTCCTCATCCCCTTCATTGGTCATGTGGATGGAGGGGCCTTTGTGGTAGGTCAGGAATTCGCCTGTGGGGGTGCGCGTGCCCTTTGCGCCGCTGGAGCAGCGCGAGGAGAACACCAGACTGTTGCCCTCGAAGGCGGTCACAAGCTGGGCAGCCAGGTCCACGTGGAGACTTTTTTCGGCATCCGGGATTTCAGGCGAGAGCAGGGAAAGCTCCACCGGAGGGATGAGTCGCAGAGCCCAGGCGGGAACGAAGAAGGATTTGTGCAGGTGAAAATCGTAGATCTCGTACCAGATGCTCTTCTCGCTGCGGACCACGATGGTCTTGCGGACCCAGTGGGTGCTGCCGTAATACAGGCGGTAGCCGCGCTTTGCGTACACGGTGGCGTCCAGGCGCGGGTCGCAGACGGGGATGGTGATCTCACCCACCTGCCCGGAGGCAGGGATGCCGAAGACCGGCCTCTGGTAATGGGTCTCCACGGGCTGGACCCAGCCTGAATAGGTGAACCCCTCAGCGATGTGATACCAGAGCTTGTTGTAGGGGTTGCCTTCATCGCCTTCCACCTGCCCGAGGACAGACTCCACCTGGTCGCGGTTGAACAGGCGTAATTTTTTGGCGTTGAAGGAGGGGGCTTCGTAGAGCGGGATACCGCTGATGGTCATCCGCCCCTGGATGGGCGCGGCAGGAGGGTCAGGGTCCAGGCGCAGTTCAGGGAGCAGGAGTCCCAGTGCACCGGCGCCTGAAAGCTTCAGGAAGTCGCGCCGCGTGAGATCGGAGAGAGGTCTCATGGTTGATGGTATTTTTACCACGAAGCGGTTAAAGTTGTGGGAGAAAGGTGCGGTGCTGAAATTGACGGAAGATTGATTCGTGAATGCAAATGTCGAAGGCCTCGGCGTATCGGCATGCAGCGGCATTAATCATCAATCAATAATCTGG
>CAYMQX010000118.1:2159-8217 GCA_964392495.1 uncultured Anaerolineaceae bacterium | reverse complement strand
GCGGCGGCGCTGAGCGAGAGGTTGCGCACGCCCATCTCCTGCAGGCGGCGGATGAAGCCGGGGCAGTCCTTCACATTGGCGGCGGTGGCGGTGAGATGGACGGTCAGGAAGAGGTCAGCGGGCAGGATGGTCTCGATGGCCCCCCAAGAGGCGGGGTTGGCGGGTTGGAGCACCAGCATGGCGTGGTCGAGACCGGTCTGGAGCAGGGTGTCGAGGTAGCCGGGGTCGGCGAGCCGCAGGCCGTCGGTGAGCAGCCCGCAGACCTGGCCGTTGGCCTCGCAGTGGGCGATCAGGCCGGGGAGGTCGGGGCGCAGGGTGGGCTCGCCTCCGGTGAGGGTGATGTGGGGGATGCCGGCGGCCCAGGCCTTGTCCAGCACCTGCATCCACTCGGGGGGGGTGAGCTCGCGGTCCACGCGCTTGACGGGGGAGTAGCCGCCTTTGGCGCCCTCGGGCAGCGCGTAGGTGATGGCGCAGTCCAGCCGCAGGGGGGCGTCCAACTCCGCCGAATGCGGGGAGGCCCGGTCAAAGTCGAGGAAGGAGACCGGGTCGAGGTCGGGGGTGGAGAGCAGGGTGTGGATGCGGTCGGAGAACTCGTGGAAGTCCGCCAGGGCGGAGGCGGGGGCCACGCGGTAGCGGGCGGCGACCTCGGCGGCGGCCTTCTCCGGCTCGCTGCCACGGATGAAGTGATAGGCATATTCGGCGGCGGTGGGGTTGAGGTGCAGGACCGTGGCGGCGTTGACCACCAGCACGCCGGAGCCGTCCTTTGCGAGGCGCAGGTGCAGGCGGTAGGGTTTACCGTCCTGCACGTCCTGGCGGTGATGCACGCCCTCGGGCAGCGGCTCGACGGGTGTGAACAGGCGTTTGATGAAGTTCATGGTTCCCTCCGGTTCATGGTTTGCGGATGAATTCTTCCAGGAAGAAAAGGATGAAATAGCCGATCAGCAGAACGATCCAGCCGATCAGTTCCACGCGTTCCAGCAGGCCGGTCCAGGTGAGCGAGAAGTTCTCCTGGATGGTGTGGATGATGTCCTCGAGGCTGTCCAGCTTGTCCTTGACGGAGCGCTTCCAGTCCTCCAGGTAGAACTCGTCGCGGATGGCGTGGTAGAGCTGGGCGGTGTACCAGTCGCCGATGAGCAGCAGGTTCTGTTCGGTGTGCTCGAAGTCCAGCATGATATCGAGGCGGTGCTGGATGATGCGGCGGATCTGCCCGCGGGTGGGGCCGGGGCGGAAGCGGCGGGGGTTGCGGCGGAACTGGCGGTTGACGAGCTTCAACTGCTCCTCCAGCGTGTGGTCGAGCATGCGGTAGCGCAGGAGCTGGTAATTGCCCACCTTGAGCAGCTCGATATCGGATTGGAAATCGCTCTGGGGGGCGATGACGACGGCGCCCTCCCAGTCCACGAGGGTCAGGTCGTCGCGCGAGTAGCGGACGCGCGAGATCAGGATCTGGGCGAGCTCGGCCTGGTCGAAGTCCTCACGCTGCGAGCGGATGAAGCGGGCGAGGGCCTCGGCGTTGAGGTCAATGAAGCTGTCGGGGGAGGTCTCCAGTCCACTGACCAGCAGGATCACATACTGCTCGAACATGCCGCTGGCGCGGTCTCCTTCCGGCACAAAGCGCTCGCTGAGGGCGTTCTGTACGGTCTCGCAGCGCTGGATGGAGGCGGCGCTGAGGATATCGGGCAGGCTGAAGCGGCACTCGATGATCTGGACGCGGTCATCGTACACCTGGCGCGTCAGGCGCAGGTCCACCCCGGCGGCCCGGAGCGGCTCGTTCTCTGCCAGCCCGCGGACGCGGATATCCAGGGGCTGGAAGTAGGGCGCATCCTTCAGTCCGCGGATGGGCTCCGCCAACTCCGGGACTGCGGGGGCGGCGTGCGGGATGGCGATCAGGCAGCAGACTTCTGTGTTCATCGCATCAGGCGCGGACGAAGTGCGGCACTTCCCAGGGGATCTCCAGTGAGATCTCCACGAACCCGGCGTATTTCCCATCCTTGAACCAGGGGGATTGATAGATGAGCTTCTTCACGCCGTTCTTTTCGATGGTATAGACGTTCTTTTCATGGGCGGCCAACATGCGCTCGACCTTGCTGCGGGCGGGGTCGGGGTGGCAGTCGAGCATGTTCCTGCCGATGAGCGCATAGCCGCCGTCCTTTTCGTAGGTTTTGGCGGCGCGGTCGTTCATCGCCAGCAGCAGTCCCTGCGGGTCGCAGACGGTGATGGCGGCGGGGAATTCTCTGATCCAGTCGTGTTCTGTCATGGTTGGCTCCGATGATGGTGTTCCTGAAATTGTGGGGTTGCTTCGGGCGCTCACCGGACGAACACCCGGTGAGCGGCCCTCGCAACGACACAGTCGATCTGAAATTGTGGGGCTGCTTCGGGCGCTCACCGGAGAAAGAACCGGCGAGCAGCCCTCGCAGCGACATGGTCATCGGCCCCAGGCGGCAGCCCCGGCCTCGGGCATCAGGAAGAGGGGCGGAGAGCCATCCAGGCGATAGACCAGCACCTCGCTCACGTCCAGCGCGGGACGCAGGAGCTGCAGGGCGAAGACGCCGGCGCCGCCGTTCCAGGTCACGGTGAAGGTGTCGTTCGCCTCGAAGAGCAGGGGCTGCGGAGAGACCGGGAGGGTATGGCCGCCATCGCCATCCGCGCGCACGAGCAGCGCGGCGATCTGCTGCGGGCCTTCGGCCAGCGGGGAGGGCTGGCGCAGGAAGTAATACAGCGATCCATCCGGCTGCGGACCCGGCGCCCAGGCATCTGTATCGAAGACGAGGGTCTCGGGTTTGTCGCCGGAGGACAGGAGCTTCCACAGGCCACCGGCCGTGGGCATCATGCCTTCCGAGGCGACGCCGGTATAGTAGATGAACTGCCCGTCAGCGCTCCAGGCGGGGGAGGCGGCGGGGGGGAACTCGGCCAGCACGCTGCCCCCGGGGACGGAGACCGTGTTCATGGCCGCGCCTTCCCACTGGTACACGCGGGCGATCAGCTTGCCGCCATCCGGGGACCAGGAGAGCGGCTCATAGAGCAGCAGGCCGGGCATACCGGTGTCGAAGTCCTCCAGCAGCAGCGTGTCCTCGCCGGTCTGGAGGTTGTGGATGCGGAGGCCGCCCCTGGCATAGGCAAGGCGGGTGTTATCGGGCGACCAGGCGATGCCGGGGAAGCGGTCGAGGCCCTCGGCCAATACCTGGCGGAAGCCGCCGGAGAGGTCGGAAACGAGGAGTTGCCCGCCGCTGACGAAGGCGATGCGCCCATCACCGGAGAGGGCGAAGGAATCGACCCTTCGTTCCTCGTGCGTCACCTGCGTGCGGGTGCGTCCGTCGGTCTCGATGCGCCAGACCTGCGGGGTCTCGGTGCGTCCCTGGATGAAGTAGAAGGGGGAGGGCAGGGCGGCGCCTGCGGCGGGGTCCAGCACCTCGATCTGCGCGGAGAGGCTCTCCACGTCGCCGTCCGCGTTGGGGACGGGATGCCCGCTGTCATCCAATAGCTGCCATGCGCTGGTGTAGGAGCCTGCCCCCCTGGGAGGATTAAGCGGGACCGGGAGGTCCACCACCGCGCCAGGCTGGATCGCGCCGGGCAGGGGTATGGTCGTGCCGCTGGCCCAGCCGTCCACGGATTGCAGATGGTAGCGGGCGGGAGTCCAGGTGCAGGTGCCGGCGTTGCGCACGCGCCAGACCTTGGTGAAGGGCTGGGGTTCGGCAAAGCGCGTGCCCGGCGGGATGGTCACATCCGCGAGCAGGGTGAGGGCCGGCTGGCAGGCCGGGGCAGGGCCGTCATCGGGCCTGGGGCTGCGCCAGGTAGGCCAGCGGTCGGTGGCGTGATTGTTGGTCAGGCGCATTTCACCGCTGCCGTCGGCCTGGATCAGGTAGATCTCGTAATTGCTGTCGTTGTTGGCATTGCGCTCGCTGACGAAGGCCAGGCGCGAGCCATCCGGTGACCAGGCGGGGTCGAAGTCGGCGTCGGGGTGGGCCGTGAGCTGGGTGGTGCCGGAGCCGTCCGCATTGATGAGGTAGATATCAGCGCGGCTGTTGGAGCCGTCCGGCGCCTGGATGGAGGCGGAGAAGGCGAGGCGGCGGCCGTCGGGCGACCAGGCCGGTCCCATCTCGTTGATGCTGGGGGTGTTGGTGAGGTTGACCATGCCGGAGCCGTCGGCGTTGATGAGGTACAGGTCGCGTGTCTGGTGCTCGTCGGTGTACCAGGTGAAGGCCAGGCGCGCGCCATCCGGTGACCAGACGGGGTCGGTGGCGTTCTCGGGGATGCCGGTGAACTGGTGGGTCTCGCGGGTGGCGGTGTCGGCTAGGTAGGTGATCCAGCCGCCGCTGCCGGGCGAGGAGGAATAGACGAGGGTGCGCCCGTCTGGCGACCAGGAGGGGCTGTCGGAGAACTCGCTTGTGAGGCTCATGGGCGGCGAGCCGGCCAGCCGCCCGCCCTCACTGTGGACCTCCATCACGGCGATGCCGGAGGTGGGCAGGTCCATGCGCAGGCCGAGGCGGGCGCCATCGGGCGACCAGGAGGGGCGGCTGAAGGCGCCGAAGCCGCTGGTGAGGGAGGTCTCGTCGCTGCCGTCGGCGTTCATGACCATGATCTGCCAGAGGCCGCCGCGCTCGCTGGCAAAGGCGATGCGGCCCTCATCCACGGCGGGGGGCAGGGAGGTGGGGAGCTCCGGGCTGGGGAGGGCGGGGGTTTCGCCGGGCGGCAGAGGAGTGGGGGTGGGTAGGACTCCCCGCGTGACCAGCGAACAGGCCAAGGAGAAGACCAGCAGAAGCGCGGGCCAGAGCAGCAGACGCGGACTCGGTTTCACTTGACTATCCTCCAAACGACTAAAAGTGTTAAACGGTTGGAAATTGCAGCGGGCAGCCGCCTCCACATTCCGATACGAGGGGGCAGCCGTCGCATTTGGCGGGCAGTCCATTGCGCTCGCGCAGGCGCACGGACAGGTCATGGTCCCAGATCGACTCCCAGGGGTCGCGCAGGAAGTTGCCGACCGGGGTGTAGTAGGACTGGCAGGGCAGCACGTCGCCGTTGGATTCGATGCACATGCTGTAGAGTGCGGCGGTGCAGCCCTTGACACCCAGGTTGCTGGCGGTGGGGTCGAAGCGGCAGTACTGCGTGGGCGTGTACCAGATCAGCCTCTGGCCGCGGGCCTCGGTCTTGCTCACGGCCATATCGAGGATGGGCTGGAGCTCCTCCTCGTTCAATCCGGTGCCCACGGTGGCGCCATGCCCGGAGTAGATCAGCGCGTTCAGGCCGATGGTCGGCACGCCCAGGTCGGCGAGGAAGTCCAGCGTGGCGGGGATGGTGTGGACGTTGGTGCGCAGCATGGTGGTGTTGGTCATGACGTAGAGCGGCGTTTTGAGGGCGTTCTGCAGGCCCGCGATGGTCTGGCGGTGGGCGCCCTTGAGCCGCATCATGAGGTCGTGGATCTGCGGGTCGAAGGACTCGACGGTGACCTGGACATGGTCAAGCCCGGCTTCCACCAGGCGCTCCACGTAGTGCGGGTCCATGAGCCGCCGGGCGTTGGTGTTGAGCCCGGTGATCTGCCCGTTGGCCTCGGCATGGGCGATCAACTCGGGCAGGTCTTCGCGCAGAGTGGCCTCGCCGCCGGTGAAGACGATGTGCGGGACGCCCAGCGACCAGAGGCGGTCGAGGATCTGCTTCCAGTGGGCGGTATCCAGCTCGGGGTAATCGCGGGCGCGGGCGTTATAGCAGTGGGCGCAGTCGTTGTTGCAGCGGTAGGTGATGGCCAGGTCCATGCGGTAGGGCGCGGTGGGGCGGGCGCTGAAGGGCGCCAGCGTATCGGTATCCAGTTCGTGGACCGGGCAGGCGCCATCCGGGCGGACGAGTTCATCGAGTTGGAGGCTGAAGGCGGCCAGGTCGTCACCGGCCTGCCGGCGGCTGACGGCGTAGCGCGCGGCCAAGGCCTGCACGCTTTGCTCGCGTGATTTCTTCTCCAGACTGAGCCAGGCCATGAAGGCGGCGGTGGGGTTGAGGTGCATGACGCGGTTGGCGTTGACGATCAGCGTGCCGTGGCCGCCGGGGTCTACGCGCAGGTGGATGCGCGCCCGCT
>CAYMQX010000118.1:0-2149 GCA_964392495.1 uncultured Anaerolineaceae bacterium | reverse complement strand
CCGCTCAGACTCCTGCTGGTAGGTGTAGTGATACAGGCCCGGCTGAAATCCGGAGGCCTCTTCCCTGCGGAGGCGCAGACCGGAGAGCAGGCCTCTCCCGGTTTCGATCCAGCGGGCGGCCATGTCAGCGTCCGCCGCCGGCGCAGGCGCAGGCGCAGCCCGCGCAGGCACAGGCACAGGCGCAGCCGCCGCCGCTGCGGCCGCCGCCGCGCGAGGAACTGCCCACGCTGGGCGGAGGCGGGGGGTTCGTCACGCCGGTGATGCGGCTGGTGAAGGAGCCCAGGTCGCCGACTACGCGCGAGGAGAAGGTCTGCACGCCGCCCACCACGGATGCGGCGAAGTCCGCGCCGGGGAGGGAGGTGCGTCCGCCGGGGGCGGCGGTGGGGATGGCGGGGCCGGAGGTCCTGCCGGCGCTGCCCAGCGAGCCGGTGTGGAAGGTCGGGTCGTAGCTGCCCCACCAGGTGGGGAGGAAGACCGGCCCGCGGAAGGTGCGCTGCATGCGGCCGTCGTAGTCGCGGTCGAGCATGGTCCACTCCATGCCCTCGTCGAGCTTCTGGCTCTTGACCTCGGGTGTATCGGCGGCCTCCACCTGCTGCCAGGCGCGCTCCATGATGCCTTTGTAGTAATCCACGGTCTCGTTGCGGCTGAAGCCGCGCATCTTCTCCGAGACCTGGCGTACAAGCTGGACCATGCCCTCCTGGAGGAGCTTCTGGCGGGCCTTGATATCGGCCTCCTGGAAGGCTTTGAGGAAGTTCTGCTCATACTCATGCAATCCCTCGGGCTGGGGGCTGAGGACCTCCAGTGTGAGCGGGTCGCGTTTTGTGACGCGCGCGGCGTTCTTCTTGATCACGCCAAAGAGGATCATGGTCATGACCTTGTCGAGGGGCTGCTCCATGAGGATGGCGGCCTCCACGGCGGTGAGGCCGCGCTTGATGCCGTGACCTTCGATGGCGATGCGCGGCGGCATGTACTGGAGCTTGCGGCGCTGTCCCTGGATGGCGGCCAGGATGGGCGAGCCGACGAACATGACGAAGAAGAAGCCGAGGCACAGGAAGGTGGTGATGCAGTTGGAGTCGAAGTTAAAGGAGGGGGCCGCGGAGGGAGGCGGAGGTGGCGGCTCTGTGATGACGGAGCCCGCGGGGATGTAGGAGGCCGGGAAGGAGGCGCCGAAGACGTAGTCCTGGTCGGCGCTGGCGGAGGGGTTGGTCCAGGTGTAAGTGATGCGCCCGTTCGCATCCAGGCCGGTGAGAGGCTCGGAGGGGAAACCCGAGGGGGCATTGTGCCAGCGCGGCTCCTCGGTCTTGACGCCCGGCGGCAGGTGGAAGGTGACCGTCAGATCGGTGGAGCCGGTGACGAACTGGCTGCCGAAGTAGTTGGGCGCGAACTGAGTCGAGGCGTAGGTGCTGTCGCTGGAATCGGGGAAGAACACATCCGAGATGCGTCCGACATGGACATGCAGCGTCCCGCTCTGGCCGGGCGGGATGGCGTGCGAGCCCATGTCGATGGCGACGCCCGAGCCCTGCCCCTGATAATCACTGGAGATGCCCACCGGGCTTCCGTTCACATCCGCAGTGATCGAGTTGTAATCATAGCTGGAGTTGGGCAGCCCCAGGTCCACGAAGTCTATGACGTGGGCGCCGGAGTTGTTGTTGAAGGTGATCTGGTAGTCCAGGCTCATGCTCCCGTCGTCGTTGAGGAAGACGTCCACGACCTCCTTCGGCACGTTGAAGGAGTAGGACTGGGCTGCGGCCCCCGTGACCAGGGTGAGCGCCAGGACAAGCACGAACAGGATGGCTGCGATTCTTCGTAACATGGTCCCTCCGTGTAAGGTCACTGCCAGGCTTTCGGAACCTGTTAAGGTTTCAGAAGCCCTGTGTTCATCACCACTTGGGTTCTTCGGTCAATTGATAGACGGTGCCGCAGTAGGGACAGTTCACCATCGGCGCGCCGTTGACGATCTGGATGTCCTTGGCGGAAAGGGTACCGCCGCAGGAACGGCACTTGATCTCTTCGACTTTGGTGCTGCCGGGCAGGTCGATCTTGACCTGTTGGACGACTTCGGTCTTGGTGCCGCGCAGGGCGGCGATGACCATGCCCGCGCCGCCCGCCAGGAAGAGCACGCCCACCACGCCAAAGCCCAGCCCGAAGC
>CAYMQX010000117.1:0-8234 GCA_964392495.1 uncultured Anaerolineaceae bacterium | reverse complement strand
AAGCTCTGGCACACATCCTGAACGATTACTTTGGCCGGCTCTTGGATTTGATTTACGAATATGGCGGCGACGTGGTCAAGTTCGCAGGCGATGCCCTGATCGCCATCTGGCCCATCCCCGAAGATAATCCGCCTCGCGAGTGGACGCTCCGCGCTGTGGAATGTGCCTGCCGGATTCGTGAACAAATGATTGATTACCAGGCTGCAGACACCCTGCTATCACTGAAATTGGCCATAAGTACCGGCCGGGTCTGGCAAAGTCTGGTGGGAGGGATCTATAACCGCTGGGAGATGCTGATCGCCGGCGAGCCCCTGGCAGAGATCGGTACCGCCAACCATCTGGCCAGGCCCGGAGACATCATCGCCTGCCCCTCCGCCTGGAGCTTGATCCAAGACGCCTGTCAGGGCGGCCCCCTGGATTTCGCCGGGCTTGGTGCTGCGGCCCGGCTGGAGCAGCAAAAGACCTCCTCCGCGCTCCCTCAGGCTTTTCCTCCTGTCATGCTCTCCGATGCGGCCCGCCCGGCTCTCCTTCCGTTCATCCCCGGCTCGATCATCAGCCGGATCTCTGCCGGCCAGTCTGAGTGGTTGGCTGAACTGCGCAGGGTGACCATCATGTTTATCAACCTGCCGGACCTGGGCGGCGATACTTCGCTGGAGAATTCCCAGGAACTGATCCAGATGATCCAACGGGTGATCTATCGGTACGAAGGCAGTCTGAATAAGATCAGTGAGGATGACAAGGGCATTATCATTGACGCAGCCTTTGGATTGCCTCCTCTCGCTCATCAGGATGACCCGTTCCGGGGACTGCAGGCTGCCATGCGCCTGCGCGCCGAGTTGCAGGAACGCGGGCTGCACGGTTCGATCGGGATCACCACCGGGCGCGTCTTTTGTGGGCTGGTGGGAAACAAGGTCCGGCGTGAATACACATTCTTTGGTAATTCCGTTAACCTGGCCGCCCGTTTTGTCGGGTTGGCCGCTGAGCGGGCTGGCAGCCATGGCGGCCTGGGCGTGGTCTGCGACCAGCCGACCTACGAGGGAGCGCGTGAGCGCGTGGAATTTCAAGCCCTTGGGCCCCGGCAGATCAAAGGCCGCAGGGATCTCCTGGAAACATTCGAGCCCCTGCGAGAGAACAAAGGCATGCTTGGCGCGCCGACCGGGCTCGTTGGCCGGAAAGCGGAACGCGAGCTTCTGATCGACGCCATTCAGGAAATCCAGCGCGGCCTCCCCTTTCAGGCGCTCATTCTGCACGGTGAGGCAGGCATCGGAAAATCCCGGCTCATGGAGGAACTCATCCGAGAGGCGGGGTTCTCGGGGTTCCGCGTGCTCTCAGGCGAAGCGGATGGTATTGAGAAAAACAATTCCTACTTTGCCTGGCGCGGGGTCTTCAACCGGATTTTCGGGATCGAAGAGATTCTCGCCAGTCCGCAGCTTGACGAAGACGCACAGGCCCGTATTCAGGAGGCTGTACACCTTAAGTTAACCGGGATCGATCCTGCTCTTGCACGCTACCTGCCGTTGATGGATGTCATCCTGCCCATCACGATCCCTGAAAATGATCTGACCGCGGCGATGACCAGCGAGACGCGCGGCGGCAACATCCGCGACCTGCTGGTACAACTGCTTCAGCACGAAGCGGCTCGCGGCCCCCTCCTGGTGACCCTGGAGGATCTGCACTGGCTGGACTCCGCCTCCTGGATCCTGCTGGCCGATGTTTTTCAGAAAGTCCGCCCGCTTTTGCTTGCCGTAGATACCCGGCCCCTCTCTCCCCCGGTGCCAGGTCAGTTCAAGGAGCTTTCGGAACGCTCCGACACAAAATTCATCAGATTGGACCGGCTGGGCCTGGAAGAAGTGGAACAGCTTGTCTGTCAAAGGCTTCGGATCAGGAGCCTCCCACCTCGGGCGGCCCGGCTGATCCGTGAGAAATCCGAGGGACACCCCTTTTTTGCCGAGGAGTTGGCCTACGCTCTCCGGGACTCTGGCATCCTGGAAATCCAGGGCGCGGAGAGCAGTCTGGCTCATGGCCGCGAGAACCTGGAGGCGGTGGTCCTGCCTGATACCCTGGAGGCAGCCATTACCAGCCGCATCGATGGCTTAAATCCCTCGCAACAGCTCACCCTCAAGGTTGCCAGCGTGATCGGCCGCCTGTTCGCCTTCCGCATGTTGGAGGCCATCCACCCGATTCGGGACGATCAGACACATCTTCCCGATTACATGGATGCCTTGACCCGTCTCAACCTGACACTCGTAGAATCCGAGGCCCCGGACCTTGCCTATATCTTTAAGCACGCCGTGACCCAGGAGGTTGCCTATAACCTCATGTTGTTCGCCCAGCGCAGGCAGCTCCACCAGTCCGCCGCGGAGTGGATCGAGGCCAACCACCAACAGAATATCCAGTCATATTACACATTGCTCGCGCATCATTGGACACAGGCCGCACGCTCTGCTTCCAAAAACCCTGAAAAAGAACAGGCGATCGCCAAAGCCGTGGAGTTCCTTGAAAAAGCCGGCGACCAGTCGCTGATCAACTTCGCCAATTTGGAGGCGCTGGAATTCTTTCGTCAGGCATTGGATCTGGTCGATACAAGCAGGATGGACAGGCTGAAACTCGGGCAGTGGTACCGGAAGATCAGCGATGCCTATTTGGGTTTGGGTCGCCTGGGCGATTCCAGGGAATATTTGCTAAAGGCCCTCGCTTCCCAGGGGCTTCCCCTGCCATCCACTAATCCCGGTCTGGTTGCCGCAGTCTTGCAGCAGACGGTTCGCCAAGTCGGTCACCGGTTGAGGCCCTCGCCTTACCGTCCTCGCCCGCTCACAGGCCCCGAGATTGAAAGGCGGCAGGAACTCGTCCATTTGGCCTACGAGCTTTCGGTCCTTCAATTCCTGAATGGCGATCCCAATCCGCTGCCCATGATGTTTTCCGTACTGGCTGGTCTGAATACCGCTGAATCCATGTCCGATAGTCCTGAGCTATGGGGGATGTATGCAGCCATGAGCGCCTTGATGGGCTTCGTCCCATTGCCCTCGGAATACCGCCATTACCGCAGCCGTTGGATCGAGCTGGGAAAAAAGTTCGATCATCCCGGTCTTTTCGTAGATGGCGCCATGTCGCTTTGTGCTGTGGCAAGCGGGAATGGAGAATGGCAGGTGGTCAAAGACCTGGTCGCAAAGGCCGCCGCAATTTGCGAAGAAATGGGCGACCACCGGCGCGCCGCCGAGGCCGTGGCTTTTGTCGCCGTCAACACCCTGTTGGAAGGCGGCCCGAAGATGGCCGAGCCATACAACCGGCGCGAATGGGAGGTCGCCATGCGGCGCGAGAACCCCATCCATATTGCCTTTGCCTATCAAGTGGATTGTTCTGCAATGGTCTGGAAGGGCGACCTGGATGGCTGCATCGAAAATTCCCAAAAATGTCTGGCGCTCTCGGAAAAGACCTGGGTGGGCGACATCCCCGAATATATTGTCCGCAGCGCGATGTGGCTGGCGATGTGGCTGAAAGGCGAACGTGAGGAGGTCTGGCCCGCGGTGCGTGCTGGGCTGGAAAAGTTTTCAAAAGCCTCGGTCGTGGATTTTTCCGCTTATCTGATCCATTCCCACCTGGCTGAAGTGGCGTTCCTGGCTCTTGAAGCGGTCCGTGTGCAAGGCCTCTCAAAAACCCGCCTGGACGAAACCGAAAAGTATGCCCGGCTGGCAGTGAAGAATTTAAAAAAATTCGTTGGTGTATTTTCCATCGGGAGCCCCGCCCTTGCGCGCTATACAGGCGAATTGGAGTGGCATCACAAAAGACCAGCCAGAGCTCTCCTCGCCTGGGAAAAAGCTGCTGTGAAGGCCGGGGCTTTCCCCATGTCTTATGAGGCTGGCCGCGCAGAACTCCTGCTGGGTCAGCGCGGTTCATCTGAGCCCGAACGCAGATCTCATCTTCGGGCCGCTGCGGAGCTGTTCGAGGCTTCCGGTTATGAGAACTGGGCCCAGGCTGCACGCCAAAGTCTTCCCTCCTAAGCATCCATAGGTTTACATCCGCAACCCGCCTCCTTTTTTGCAGCTTGACGGGAAGGTGAAAGGGTTGTAATATGTCGTTATACGACATATTGTGATAAGGACGGGATATCTCTGGATGAAAATAGAGCCTGCCTCCCCCTTAACTGAAGCCACCTTCTTTATCCTCCTCAGCCTGTCTCCATCTCCCAAACATGGCTATGCCATTATGAAAGAGGTTAAGGCTCTAAGTGACGGGCGCGTGATCTTCAGTACCGGGACCCTTTATGGCGCTCTGCGGCGGCTGCTGGAGCAGGGTTGGATCCAGCGCGCCACAGATCCCGAACCCAACCCCACCGACCGCGAGCGCAAGGCTTACTCATTGACCGAAAGAGGCCGGAAGGTGGTCAGTGGCGAGGTGGAACGCCTTCGGTCGCTCCTGGTCACCGCGGAGCGCCATACCGCTGAGGGCCAGGTCTGAGAGGGTGTTGCAAGGAAAGAGGGAGGGTATGGATCGGGATCAGGAACCGGGCATGTTGGTGCAGTATCTTCTGCGGATCATCCGCAGTTGGTTTTCTTTCATGCTTCGGCATTATCCGCCCCAATTCAGGGAAGCGTTCCAGGAGGAAATGCAGGGGGTCTTCGAGGAGTATATTCGCGCTGAAGCGCGCAGGGGGTTGTGGGCTTTTCTCGCAGCCTGTATCCACGAACTGGCCTGGCTTCCGATCAGTATTCTACGGGAGATCCGTCATCAACCCGGGGCGGTGAAAGCCATACGGGTCATCGGACCACTCCCGGCCCCGCAGTCGTTACTTCCCGCCACCCCGGCAGGGGTGGTTCTGGCAGGGCTTCCGCACCTGGCTTTTGGCCTGTTTGCAGGAAGGACTGCCTTCCTCGAAGATATCAACGGCAACCTCCTCTACAACCTCTATTTTGGAGTTCCCGTGCTGGCCGGCTTCATCGCCGTGGCATTCCACGCCTGGCGCGCGGGATGGCCTCGCTGGAGCGCAAGCTGGTACGGATACTGGCTTTGGATCTGGGTTGCCCTGTTTGCTAATGGCGCCGTCTGGCTCAATGACAAACTGCACCTCTTCGTGGACTGGCAGTTCACCATTGCCCTCCTGATCTGTATATTTTTACTGCTTGTCATTGGGATGTTCTGCCTTTTTCGTTATGATCGGATCATGGGGCTGCTGGCAGTCTTCTTCCTGATGCCCGTCGGACTTCCCATGACCTTCATGGAATTCGTTCCCGACCGGATCGAAGGGTGGCTAGCCTTAACCTCCGGCCTGGTCACGGCTTTGTGCGCCGCGTGGATCGTATTCAATGGAAAGTGGCGTCGGGGCGTATGGCTCGCGCTGGGCGGCAACTTCCTGATGGGCATCGCTTATTCCTATGTCCAGGTCTTCAAGCTTGAACCGCCCCTTCCCGGACTCCACGTTGTAAACCCGCCCGATTTCTTCCTGCATCTCTTCAATTTTCTACTTGTAAGCACCATCCTGATCGCCGGCCCGTTCCTCTTCTGGGGCATCTGGGATGGGCGCAGGCTGCGCGGTTCTGCATGAAATCGCTGCTCCATTTCATCCGGCGCGCTTATGCTCGCATGATCCGCACCTACCCATCAGGCTTTCGTAACGATTTTGGGGATGAAATGGAAGTTGTCTTTGATGATCTGACGACAGAAGCCGCTCGGCAGGGGCGCTTCTCCCTGCTGTCCACCTGCCTGCGGGAGCTTTTTGTTCTCCCGATCAGTATTCTTGCAGAAACCTGGCATGAGATGGAATCGAGGGAGGCGATCATGGCAGCCGGATTTGATACAGATCTTGAAGCGCGTGTACCTTCCAGTTGGGGGCAGGCTTTTCTTGCGGGCCTGCCGCATGGGATCATTATCTCCCTGATCGGGCTGGCCTCCCTGCTTCCTGACAGCCGTGTGGGAAACATCCTGGGCTGGTCATTGATCGCACTGGTGATCGCCGGATTCATTATCGCCCTCCTTATTAACTGGCAAACGCATTGGCCCGCCTGGGGCGCCAGTTGGTTCGGTTATGCAGGTCTTTTGATACTGATTTTTGCAGTGATCCCGAGTCAGGGCTGGAATCCTCCAATTTCTACAATTCTCCACACCTCAGGGAGCCTGCTCCTGCTTGCATTAACCCTTCTGACTCTGCGCTACTGGCTGACCCGCCGTGATCCAATCCAGGGGCTGTTGCTCGGATTTCCGATTGTCATCATATATTGGCTTCCGATCACGGAATTTGTCTCATATTCCGTTCGGCTCTGGCTGATCGGCGCTCTCTTCATGATTTGTGCGCTGGCCGCCACCCTCATTTCCCGAAGGAATAGCGTGCTCTGGGGAACCTGGACCTTGTTGGCGGCCAGTGCCGCTGGCGGGCTTCCGCTCGCGTTCGCGCGCACCTATTTGCATATCACCCCCGCGGGATATTTCGAACAGGCCTCTCCCCATCAGGTTCTCAGCCTTTTTTCAGGGCAATTCCTAGCGGGCGCGGCCCTGGCCCTCGGTCCAGTTCTAGGCTGGGGCCTTTGGTCTCTGGGGAAAAGGCTCGGCACGGAGGGCCGCCTCTCGGCCGGTCTTTTGATCGCAGGGATGGTCGTCAATCTTTTTGGCCTCTTCAGCTATTGGCGCTGGTTCGATCATCTGGACTATTTCGATTCCCTCGGCCTGCCCTTCCTGTACAAGCCGGGCGGAGCCTTCTCGATCTTCCTCATCTATGCCGGGCTGGTTGGGATCGCCGTCGGCGGCGTTTGCCTCGGCACGCTTAACTGGCGCCGGAGTCCCTTCCTCAGCATCACAATTGGGATTGCGGCGCTGCTCATTCCGCACTTCGCCATGTTCTCGATCTACTCAGGGTATCGCATCTCGATGCCCGGCTTCCCTCTTGACCTGAACGCACTGACGCCCATCTATAAAAGTGCGGTCTTCGAAATCGCCATCCTCCTTCTCCTGCTCATCGGCTGGACAATCACGCAGCTTTTCCCCGAGTCGCACCCTCCAGTAGAGACCAAATGAGCCGCATCCCTTCCGATCCCGGAAGGTTTCACCCGCTTCCTCTTCGCATATACCGTCCCGCTGCCTGACGAATTTCCTCCATCTCCACATCCATGTGATTTTGCATCTTAAATCCATGGGCCGTCCTCCGCTCCAACCTTCGCTGATCCCCAAAGCTCTTCCTCGCACATCCCGATATAAGCCCTGGATTCTGAACAGGAGCTTCCAGGGATGGATGCTCATCCTGATTCATATCATTTCCCCCTGAATATTGAAATGTCCCACCATATAAATCAGGATACAATTCCCCGATCATATTCATTGCCTAATCGGGTTGCCCAGGAGTCTTCCCCATGGCTGAGAACAAGACTAAACAGACTCAGGCAAGCGTTTTGGATTTCATCGATACCATCCCCGACCCTCAAAAACGGCAGGATTCTTTCGACATCCTGGGCATGATGCAGAAGGTCACAGGCATGGAGCCGAAGATGTGGGGACACGCCATCATTGGCTTTGGCAGCGTTCATTACAAGTACGAGAGCGGTCGTGAAGGTGATATGCCCCTCATTGCTTTCTCCCCCCGTAAACAAAACCTCACCCTTTATCTCATGGGCGGTTTTGAGCAGCACGCCGGTCTCCTCGCAAAACTGGGAAAGCATTCCCTCGGAAAAGGCTGCCTCTACATCAAGCGACTTTCCGCTGTGGATCGTTCCATACTCGAGCAATTGATGGCGCGTATGACCAATGCACTCTTGAAACAAAAGCATATCACCGGACAGAATCCATGACCACCCGCCTCTACCTCGTGCGCCATGGGGCCACCCCTCTCACCGCTGAAGATCGTTTCTCCGGCGAGCAGAACGTGTTCCTTTCCGAGGCCGGACGCGCCCAGGTGCTGCGCCTCGCCGAGCGTCTTTCCGACGATGACCTGGCCGCCGTCTATGCCAGCCCTCTCGACCGGACCATGGAAACCGCCAGCATCCTTGCCGCTCCCCATGACCTGACACCCATCCCCCATAATGATTTGCGCGAGATCAATCACGGCCACTGGGAGGGCTTGAGCCGCAAAGATGTGGAGACCCGCTTCCGCGAAGAGTATCTTGCCTGGGAGGAGGACCCCTTCACCTTTGCGCCCGCCGGGGGCGAATCCGGCATCAGCGTCCTGGCCCGTGTCCTGCCAGTCCTGCGCGAGATCATTTTGCGTCACAAGGATCGTAATATCCTGGTAGTTTCGCACAAGGCGACCCTTCGGC
>CAYMQX010000116.1:628-8311 GCA_964392495.1 uncultured Anaerolineaceae bacterium | reverse complement strand
CTACAACAAGGATTTCGTCCGCAATTGGGTCAACTGGAAGGAGTTTCTGGAATACGTTCGATCCTCGGCGTCCAGCGACTGGGATTCTATCCGTTCATTGATCACCGATTCATCTCTCAACTTTTTAACGTTCGACCAGGTCTTGAAAGGACTATATTCCGAGTTTAGCTTCGAACGCGCCGCCGCTGAATCAGATGTTCCTATAGACCGCATTCGGGAGGCCGCGCGCCTGGTCGCGAACTGCGATGGCAGGCTTGCCGCGCATGTCTGGCGCAGTGCGAGCGTGGGCAATCTCGGTGGCTGGCAGGTTGCGCGGTGTCTTTTTTTCCTCAATGTACTAACTGGCAGCGTGGGAAACCGCGGCGGCACATCCATGACCAACTGGAATAAATTTGTTCCCAAACCATTCAAGGGCGCGCCGGCTCCAGAAACCTGGAACGAGCTGCACTATCCCATCGAATATCCGCTTGCACATTATGAGATGTCCGTCCTGCTGCCACATCTGCTCGAAGAAGGCCGGGGTGAGATCGATGTGTACTTCACGCGCGTCTATAACCCGATGTGGATCAACCCGGATGGATTTATGTGGCTCAAGGCTCTCAAGCACGAAGATTCTAAGATCAAGTGCTATGTGGCCCTCACGCCCACGTGGAATGAAACCGCATGGTTTGCCGATTACGTGCTGCCCACCGGCCACGCACCCGAACGCCATGACTTAATGAGCCAGGAGACACACTCGAGCCAGTGGATTGCCTTCCGGCAGCCTGTGCGCCGCGTAGCAATGGAACGCGCCGGGATCAACGTAGAGTTTACGTATGAGGCCAACCCCGGCGAGGTCTGGGAGGAGAATGAATTCTGGATCCAACTCTCAGCGCACGTGGATCCAGACGGCTCTTTGGGGATCCGGCAATGGTTCGAATCCCCTTATCGCCAGGGAAACATCATCACGGTGGAAGAATACTATCAGTGGATCTTTGAAAACTCGGTGCCCGGGCTGCCTGAGGCGGCCGCTAAAGAAAACCTCGCCCCACTGGCCTACATGCGCAAATACGGTGTCTTCGAGATTAGAAAAGAAAACTACCTGCCATTTATGAAGGAGATCGGCAGCAGCGACGATTTTGTAGTGGACAAGGATGACCGTGCCATAAAAGACGGGCAGGTCGCCGGTCTCGTAGTGGATGGCGCCATCAGGCTTGGTTTTGAGACACCCTCCAAAAAACTTGAATTCTTCAGTAATACGCTTGCAAATTGGGGATGGCCGGAAAGAGAAAATGTCATCCCTTGGACGATCAGAAGCCATGTTAACCCCCAAAACATCAGCCGCCAAAATGGGGAGATGATCCTGCTGCCCAACTTCCGGCTTCCGACCTTGATCCACACGCGTTCAGCCAATGCAAAGTGGCTCTATGAGATCTCACACAAGAATCCCATCTGGATGAATCCTGAGGATGCCGGAAGGATCGGGGTTACCACCAGCGACCTGGTACGCGTCGAGACAGAGATCGGTCATTTCGTGGATACGGTCTGGGTCACTGAGGGCATCAAGCCGGGCATCATCGCCATCAGTCATCATCTCGGACGATGGCGTTTGCAGGAAGATTCGAGCATCAGCAAAGGCTCGTCAAACCTTGTGGAACTGCACGATGATGGCCAGGGGGGCTTCTTGATGCGTGTGATCCATGGAGGAACCGCATGGAATTCCTCCGACCCAGATACCAGTCGCATCTGGTGGAGCAATGTCGGTGTGAACCAGAATCTCGCCCACGCAGTCCACCCTGACCCCATCAGTGGGGTCCACTGCTGGTTGCAAAAGATAAGGAGTATCCATAAAGCTGGCCCCGACGAGAAAGCCGGCGACCTGTTCGTGGACACAAACCGGTCCATGCAGGTCTATCACGAATGGCTGGCGATGACCCGTCGCGCGGACAAAGTCAGCCCGGATGGGACGCGCAGACCTTACTGGCTTTCACGTCCGCTCAAACCATCGAAAGATGCATATAAGCTTCCGGAGTAAACCTGGGAGGATAGGATGGCAGAGCTCTTTAGTTCCCCGCCGAATGTCGAGGAGACACAGCCTCAGGAAAAGGAGGAACCAGCTTGGACGTTCCGCGGATATCGCCTGAAGACGAGCGAATTCGTCACAGCGATGGTTCACTTCTTCCGTGCCGAGATCCAGCGGGCAAATGTCTGGCGTCAGAGGCTTGATGCAACCACCAATTGGGCGGTCGTTGCAACAGGTGCGACACTTTCCCTTGCCTTCAGTCAACAAAATGTTCACCATGGGGTGATTATTCTCAACACCCTGCTCGTGACTCTTTTCCTGTTCATCGAAGCGCGTCGTTATCGATATTACGAGCTATGGAGCTATCGCGTTCGATTGATGGAAACAGACTTCTATGCAGCCATGCTCGTCCCGCCTTTTCACCCTTCACCAGAGTGGGCAGAGAGTCTGGCCGAGAATCTTCTCTCACCCAAATTTCCCATCACGATGTGGGAGGCGTTCGGACGCCGCCTGCGGCGTAATTATTTCTGGATTTATTTGATACTGGGAATTGCATGGATCGGAAAGAGCTTCTTGTTTCCCGAGCCTGCGGAAAATCTGGCGGAATTCATAAGAAGAGGAGCGGTCGGACCCATCCCCGGCCATCTCATGCTGCTCCTGGGAGCGATCTACTACGGATTCCTTGGGCTGGTTGCGATTGGCACCTTGGGAATGAATCGTGCGACGGGCGAAGTCCTGCCTCGATATGGCGATGAAACGATCACCACAATGTTTTCATCTGAAGGGACAAGTCAGAAATTTCGTAGTTTCTTAGCGCCTCACCATCGAAGGCGGCAGTTAATGGCATTGATCATTACCAGTCGTGCAGAACCGGTGTCAAAGCGAATTATGGCCGATCTTGGACGCGGGGTGACTGCGTTATCAGGCAAGGGGATGTATACCGGGCAGGATCGTTCGGTCCTGATCTGTGCGTTAACAGTAACAGAAGTCCATAACCTGAAACACGCGGTTATAGATGAAGATCCATCTGCCTTTGTCGTCGTTTCTGCAGCACAGGAAATTTTGGGACGAGGGTTTAATCCGCTCAGTGAAACCTGAAAGTGGCTTCTCGTATCGAGCTCCTATAATCTGCCCCGTTGCCAGTCAGGTAACTCGATCGAAAACGGGAGGGGCTTTGGAGTTAAAAGACCCGGAAAACACCAATCCGGGTCTTTGTGAGGGGAGGCTGAAGGGTTTCGAACCCTCAACATCCACATCCACAGTGTGGCGCTCTGCCGTTGAGCTACAGCCTCCGTAACGGGCAGTATTTTATCACACTTCGCTGACCGGGTCAGCCAACGGAAGCAAGCCAGCTTTTTATTTTCGCTGGCGCCTCTGATCGGGCAATCGAGAATTGTTCGCCCGTAGTAAGGTTCTTCAAAGAGACTTCCCCCCTCGCCAACTCGTCCGGACCAATGGTGACAGCCACGCGGATTCCCATGCGGTCCGCATACTTAAATTGCTTGTGCAGCTTCGCAGGCTCAGGATAGGTGATGACCTGCAAGCCGGCTGAACGGAGCTGACTGGAATATTCCAGGGCAGTCGGCCAATGCAATTCATTAAAAATTGTCACCATTACAGGAGCTGGATTGATACCCATAGCCGGAAGCAGATCGTTTTCCTGAAGAATCAGGCCGATAACAACATCTCCCATTGCGAAACCAGTAGCGGGAAGGGGCTCACCACCCACGTCCCTCAGAAGATTATCATAACGCCCGCCTCCCAGGATGGCCCGTTTGAGCGAGCCGCTTTGATCAAAAGCCTCAAAAACAGTTCCAGTGTAGTAGAGTAAACCGCGCATAATATTCGGATCGAATTTTACGTAGTCGCGCACACCCAGCGCATCAAGCGCCGTGAACAAGCGAACCAACTGTGGTTGTTCCTTCCAGAGATCATAACCCCCCAGAACCTCCTTCAGCCCTTCCAATTGCAGGTTGGAAAGCCCGATTTCAACCGCCAATTCATCCCACCTTTGTGGATCAATCCTGGAGCGCCGATCCACCAGGTTCATTACCTCCATGCGCTGGTCAGGCAGGAACCCGAGGCGTTCAAAATGAGCATCCATCAGCCTGCGATCATTCACCAGGATGACGGCCTTTTCGGAAGTCAGCCCCACTGAGCGTAAAAAGGTCGCCGCCACAGCGATCAATTCGGCATCGGCTTCCGGAGAGTCTGCCCCGAGCAAATCGATGTTCCATTGGAAGAATTCGCGGGTCCTTCCCTTCTGAGGCTGCTCGTATCGCCAGAAGGGACCGAACGACCACCAGCGCAGGGGAAAATTCAACGATCCCTGTCGGGCAGCGATCATTCGCGCCAGGCTGGGCGTAAGTTCCGGGCGCAGTGTGACAACCTCGCCACCGCGATCCTCAAAGACAAATGATTGCTTTCTTACAAGCTCCTCCCCCGATTTGGCAGCGTAAAGCTCCATGGATTCAATAAAAGGACCATCCCATTCTTGAAAACCAAAGGATTCGGAAGCCGCCCGTACTTTTTCATGGATGTAATTGCGCAGGGCCATTTCTTCAGGATAGAACTCCCGAGTACCCTTCACAGACCGGACTGATGATTTCATACCTGCTCCTGGATGGATTGAACCGCATTTTAGCATATTTACCGACCAGGAATTGTATGACAATCGACCCATTCAATAAGGAAGGAACGCACTAGTGAATATTTGTGAAAAATAGTACTAATTACATCGGAGTATTCAATCTTGCCGAAAGGAGGCAGAAATGCTGCCGTTGGATGAGATAAAGTTGGAATTGCAAAGGATCCCCTGGTTCAGGGACCTGAAGATCCAGCACTTGGACAAGATCGCACAAATTTCCGAATTACGGCGATTTAAAGCAGGAGAGGTTATATTTCGGGAGGGCGAATTTGGCGACCGGGTCTATGTAGTACTGGACGGGCGTGTAGCTCTCGATCTGATGGTTCCTCCTCGCGGCAAAATCCGTTTCTATACGGCCGAAAAATGGGAGCTTTTTGGCTGGTCCAGTGTGACCCCCACCGTTCATCAGAGGACTGCCGGAGCTACGGCTGTTATTGACACGTTAGTCGCGTCAGTGGAGGCCGGTAAGCTGCGTGAGCTTTGCGATGCAGACCATGATCTGGGCTACTTGGTCATGCGCAGACTTGCCAACATTGTGGCGAGCCGTCTTCAGATCAGCCGCCTGCAATTGCTGGATATTTTTTCAGAACCGGAGACCAAGAATGCAAAATGATCAGCGACCCAAAATTGGAAGCACGATCGCGATCCAAAAGGCTGATTTTAATCTCCTGCTTTCAAATCTCAGGACAAACGGTTATACGCCCATCGGTCCCTGCATTCAGAATGACACCTTGATCTATGGGCCTATTGAATCCCTCCAAGATCTGCCTCGGGGCTTCATCACCGAACAGGAAGCTGGGAAATTCAGGCTGGTGCAGACTGGACATTCCCATTACTTTGATCTCATCCCGGGGGCAGCTTCTTGGAAACAATTTCTGTTCCCATCCCGCACCGAATTATTCAGCCTGCATAAGGAAAAGGGAGAGTGGCACTCCGATCCCGCAGGGTCGAAAAAGCCCTCCTATGCTTTTATTGGTGTGCGGGGCTGTGAGTTGGAGGCCATCCACATTCAGGACGCCGCATTCCTTCGGCCCGATTTTGTAGATCCGACCTATCATGATCGACGGGAAAGAGCATTTATCCTGTCTGTGAATTGCCTTCACCCGGCAGGAACCTGCTTTTGCCGCTCCATGGGAACCGGTCCGCGTGTTGGCGCCGGGTTTGATCTGAATTTGACGGAGTTGGAGGATATTTTCATTCTGGAGGTTGGATCTGAATTAGGTCGGGACATGCTGGCAAATGTGCCATTTGAGGCAGCCAGCGCCTTTTTGTTGAATACCGCCAATCGGGCCATTGACCATGCCAGCCAGACAATGGGGCGCGAACTCGATACAAGTGACCTTCCCGAGCTGATGCTCAAAAACCTGGAAAACCACCACTGGCAATCAATCGGGAAACGCTGTCTCTCGTGCGCCAATTGCACCCAGGTCTGCCCCACCTGCTTCTGTTGGGACGTTGTAGATCATCTTTCGTTGGACGCCACTTCGACAACCCGGGAACGTATCTGGGATTCCTGCTTCAACCCTGGCTACTCGTTCCAGGCAGGTGGAAATACCCGTCCCACGATCCACTCACGCTACCGCCAGTGGATCACCCACAAGCTTGGGACATGGAAGCAGCAATACGGAACCTTGGGCTGTGTAGGCTGCGGCCGCTGCATTACCTGGTGTCCCGCTGGAATCGATATTACAGCCGAAGTGGCTGCTCTCCGCGAGGAGGTGAAGCAATGATGTCCACCCTTTCCATCCCAACTGTGAACGCTCACCCTGAACTCCTCCTGGAGCCGGTCTGGGCAAAGATCACCTCGATCACTCCGGAAGCCCAGGGCATTTGCACCTACTGGTTCACCTTTACGGACCCAGGGATCCAGTCAATCTATCGTTTCCAGCCGGGACAGTTCAACATGGTTTACATCCCCGGTTTCGGGGAAGCGGCCATCTCCATTAGCTCTAATGCAGAAGATCATGCCACCCTGGGACATACGATCCGTTTTGTGGGCAATGTCACCCGTGCCGTAAGCCGCCTAAAAGTCGGAGATGTCGTGGGGCTCCGGGGTCCCTTCGGGTCGGTTTGGCCAATGAAGGAGCTTGAGGGCAACGATGTGATTATAGCTGCCGGTGGAATTGGCCTTGCTCCACTGCGCCCGGCTATCTACCATATCCTCACCCACCGGGAACGTTATGGAAAGGTACATGTTCTCTACGGCGCTCGAACCCCCGATGACCTCCTATACCCCACCGAATACAAAACGTGGGAGTCGGCAGATATACAAGTACATGTAACCGTGGATCGAGCCGATGAAAAATGGCAGGGTCAGGTGGGCGTCGTCCCCATGCTCTTCTATCGATTCCGCCTGGAATCTGCAAAGAGTTCCGTGCTGGCCTGCGGTCCCGAGATCATGATCCGCTTTGTCGTGTTCGAAGGCCTCGCTCGCCGCGTCCCGGCGGAGAAAATCTATGTCTCGCTGGAACGAAATATGAAATGCGGACAGGGCTCCTGCGGCCACTGCCAGCTCGGACCCTATTTCATCTGCAAAGACGGACCTGTTTTTCGATTTGATGCCCTCCAACCCTATTTCAACGTGGAGGAATTCTAATGTCTGCCCGTAAACCCACCCTCGCTGTCCATAAATTCTCATCCTGTGATGGCTGCCAGCTTTCCATCCTTAATATGGAGGACGAATTATTAAGCCTTGCACAGGCTGTGGACATCGCATATTTCCTGGAGGCCTCACGCGCTACGCGGCCTGGTCCGTACGATATAGCGATTGTGGAAGGCTCTGTCACCACGAAGCACGAAATCGAAAGAATCAAGGATATCCGTGCGGAATCCAGGATTCTAATCGCGCTGGGTTCCTGCGCCACATCTGGCGGCATCCAGTCCCTAAGAAACTTCATGGATGCTTCTTCCCTGGCCGATCAGGTATATGCCCATCCGGAATATCTCAGCTATCTGCCGACAGCCACGCCCATTGCAGAGCATGTTTCTGTGGATTACGAGCTTTGGGGCTGTCCCGTAAATAAGTACCAGGTTC
>CAYMQX010000116.1:0-618 GCA_964392495.1 uncultured Anaerolineaceae bacterium | reverse complement strand
CTGCTGAACAACCGCCGCCCCAACCTTCCGACATATTCCGTCTGCATGGAATGCAAATGGAATGGCACGGTCTGTATCATGGTGGATAAGAACACCCCCTGCCTGGGGCCTGGAACGCAGGCGGGCTGTGGCGCCATCTGCCCCTCCAACGGACGCGGCTGCTATGGTTGTTTCGGACCATTCAAAGAGGCAAATCTGGATTCGCTCTCAGACATCCTCCTTCAATCGGAAAAGCATCCAGGAGATACCGTCCGCCTCTTTCGCGGTATCAGCGGTTATGCACCTGCCTTCTACGATGCTGTTGAGGCCCTGAACGCAAGGAAGGAGTCCAAATGAAAAACATTGAAGTTTCGGCGCTGGCTCGCGTTGAAGGCGAGGGGGGCCTTTTTATCGGCTTGCAGGATGGCAAAGCCATTCAGGTTCGCCTGGACATCTACGAACCTCCGCGCTTTTTTGAAGGTTTTTTGATTGACCGCTTCCTGCAAGAAGTTCCCGATATTACCGCCCGCATCTGTGGAATCTGCCCGGTCGCCTATCAGATGAGTTCGGTCATGGCACTGGAGAATGCGCTTGGATTAACGGCCCCATCCCAGGTTCGTTCCCTGCGCCGGCTTATGT
>CAYMQX010000115.1:0-8322 GCA_964392495.1 uncultured Anaerolineaceae bacterium | reverse complement strand
TGCCGGTGTTCCAGGAACCCGGTCATGGTCACATTGGTGATGCCGGACTCGTGCAGCCTGCCGCGCCAGGTTTCCACCAGGTCGGGCGTACCGCCCACCCATAGAAAGTTCAGTTGCGGGAGCTGCCGTGCCAGCTCGAAGAGCAGTTCGGCACCCCGGCCAGGGTAGATATGCCCGGTAAAGCCGGCCGTCAGCCCCGGGAGCAGGTTCAGGCGGCGGCGGGCCTCCTCCGGAGAGGGGAGGCCGGCATAACTCTCAAGGTCCACCCCGTTGGTTGCAATGAGCACCTGGTCCCCGGGGAACTTCAGCCCGGTGGATCGTTCGAGGGCCTGGAGCAGGGCCTGGGTGGTGACGGTCATCAGCTTGCGGCCGCGGGTCCTCCAAAACCGTCGCAGCCACCAGGCTCCCATGCGGCCGGATACATCCGCGTGCATTTCCAACACCACCGGGAGACCAGCCCACAAGCCCAGCACGGCGGATTGAGGGAGCCAGGTATAGATCAGCCCGGGATGCCAGCGGCTCGCGGCGTACTGGGCCAGGAGGATGAAATCGAAGCGCTTAAACCGGGGTCGGGAGGCAAGCTGTTCCAATTCAGGGACGCGATGCAGCCCATAGTGCGCCAGCAGGGATGCCGGGGCGGGGCGGTCGGTCTCGCGCGGCGCGAACATGCGCACTTCGTGTCCCAATTCCAGGAGAGCCTGCGTGACCTGCATGGCCTGGATCGAGTTGGCGGTGAGCGAGGGGATGCGTGAGTTTGTGATGGCAGCGATCCTCATGCCGGCGCCTCCTGCGAGCGTCTCCGCACCTCCTGGACTCCGCGCCAGGCCATGAAACCCACCGAAGCCAGGTAGTAGAAGGAAAGCAGCGCGGCCTCCGCCTGGTACCCAAAGCGCGGGACAAGCAAGAAGGCCAGCGCGACCTTTCCCAACCCAACCAGCAGCGTAGTCCAGATCGGGAGGTCGGGACGGCCAAGCGATAACAGGAGCGGGCGGTTCCAAAACAGGGTGTAATTGAATGCCAGCCCGGCCATCAGGATCAGCAGGGCAGAGTAGGCACCCACATACTGCCGGCCATAGATCCACAGCACCCATTTGCCCAACACCAGGAATCCCAGGCCCTGCAGAAGGTTGTAGGCCAGCGAGAGAAGCGTGACCTTGCGCAGGAAGTCCTTCAGACGCGGCCAGGCCTGCTGGACGATCAGCCGGTTAACTTCAGGATAGACTGTGGCAATCAGGGGGTCAGCCGCCACTGCCAGCAGGCTCACAATGGCAAACGCCGCCTTGTAGTATCCGGCCGCTTCTGCGTTCAGAAAATACCCCACCCAGAGCAATTCGCTCTCGCGGAAGATCTTGATCAGTGTGGCGCTGATGTTCGAACTGACCGCGAAGCGCAGCAGCTCGCGCCCGGAATCCAGCACCGCGAGCGGGGCCTCCCACCAATCCACCCCCAGCAAGCGCCGCAGTTCACGCAGTGCGGCAATATGCATGCCCAGCCCCAGGATGAGCTTGCCCAGCAGGTAGGCCGAAAGCACCAGCGGAAGGCTGCCTCCCAACAAGATGCCCGCGAGCAGCAGAAGCAGGCTGGCAAGGCTCTGGATAAGGTTGATCTGGCCCTGCCTTCTGATCTTTCCGGTCACTTGCAGGATGCCGATCGAGGTCTCGTAGTTAAAGTTCGCCAACAGGCCGATGGCGAAGAATATGAACATCCAGGCCGTACCGGGGGTCTTTGCAATGTAGGTTTCGGCCAGGCCGGAGGTGAACCAGACCACCAGGAAGGCCAGCCCGGAGACCGCGGCCTCGGCCAGCCCGGCGGCTTTGATCATCGCCGCGGCCTTTTCGTCCTCGCCGCGCTCCAGATACTCCCCTGCATAGCGCACCACCACCTCGCTCATGCGGAAGGAGAGCAGGCTGTTCACGGTGGAGGCGTATCCCATCACCAGCCCCAACATACCGAACCCGGCCACACCAAGGGCACGCGCCGCCAGGATGCCCATCAGAAAGCTGAGCGCCAGGCTCAGGCTGTTGGTGCTGAACAGGTGCGCGTTATTATGCAGGACCCGACCGAAAAGGGCATCCTGCCGCAGGGAGGCGAATCTCTCTTTCAGGGAGGGCATAGGCGTCTGTCAAAAAGCTCGCACAGGCGGGGCCTCAACCGGTGAGGATATCCCTGGCCCATTCGCGTTCGGCATTGTACCAGTCCACCAGCCGTTGGACGCCCTCGCGCAGGTTCACCCGGGGTTCCCAGTTCAGCAGCTCATGCGCCTTGGAAACGTCCGCCCAGTTGGAGCGCATATCGGCCAGATTGGGCGGTCCGAATTCCACTGCCGCCTTTTTCCCCACGCATTCCTCCACCAACCTGATGAGATCGTTAATGGTAATGACCTCATGTCCGCCGAGGTTGATGATCTCAAAGCCCAGGGGGCGAAGCGCGGCGATGATGCCCCGGGAAATATCGTCGATGTAGGTGAAACCGCGCGATTGTTCCCCGTCCCCATTCACACGGACGGGGCGGTCCTCACTGATCCACTGGACGAAGCGGAAGATCGCCAGGTCCGGGCGCCCTGCCGGTCCATAGACTGTGAAGAAGCGCACCACCGTCACATCCAGGCCGTGCAGATGATGATAGGCATGGGCCATGACCTCCGCGCCCTTCTTGCTGGCCGCGTAAGGCTGGAGTGGCTCGCTGCTGGAGGCGGTCTCAGGCGTGGGATAAGGCGGGTTCGCGCCGTAAATGCTGGAGGTGGAGGCCAGAATGAATTTGGGAATACCGCAGCGGCGGCAGAGTTCCAGCATGTTGACCGTTCCCAGGATGGTCGATTCCACGAACACCCATGGATTTTCCACACTGGCGCGCACGCCCGCCCAGGCTGCCAGGTTGATCAGTCCGTCATACTCCCCCTCCAGCGAAGCAAAGACCGCCTCCCTGTCAGCGATATCCACCTTGTGGAAGGTAAAGCCGGGCATGGATTGGAGGCGGTTCAGGCGGTGGTCTTTCATGCGCACATCATAGGCCGCGTTCAGGTTGTCCACGCCTGTGACGGTATGCCCCTGCCCGAGCAGCATTTCACTGGTGCGCGCCCCGATAAAGCCTGCCGCACCCGTGACCAGATAGTTCGCCATTAGAGCCTCACGACCTTGTCACTCTCTTTGCCGAGCCTGCCGGTGGCATTGCGGCTGTCGAAGACGAATTTGGCGGACTCAATAATGGCCGGGTAATCATAGACCGAGTGGTCGGTGACGATCACCACGGCGTCCGCGGCACGCACCGAGGCCATCACATCCGTAATGCTGTCCATCTTCCAGCCCTCATACTCATGATGCAGATGCGGGATGTACGGGTCGTGGTACTCCACCTGTGCGCCCTTACGGCGCAGCAGGCCGATCACATCCAGGGCCGGGGACTCGCGCACATCGTCGATATCGGGCTTGTAGGCCGCACCCAGCACCAGTACACGCGAGCCTTTCAGCGCCCGGCCGCGCTCGTTCAAGCCCTCCATGATACGCTGCACCACGTAGCGCGGCATGTTGGTATTGATCTCGGAGGCCAGTTCGATGAAACGGGCATTGTAATTGAAGGCCTTCATCTTCCACGAGAGATACAGCGGGTCGATCGGGATGCAGTGGCCGCCCAGGCCGGGTCCCGGAGTAAAGCGCATAAAGCCGAAAGGCTTGGTGGCGGCCGCGTCGATGACCTCCCACACATCCACACCCAGCCGCTCGCACATCACGGCCATCTCGTTGACCAGGCCGATATTGATCATGCGGAAGGTATTCTCCAACAGCTTGGCCATTTCTGCGGCCTCCGCAGAGGACACGGCATGGATGTGCTGAATGGCGCCCTCATACCAGGCTGAGGCCACCTCGCTGCAGGCCGGGGTGATACCGCCCATCACCTTGGGGGTGTTGAGTGTGGTGTAGTCCGTCCTTCCGGGGTCCACCCGCTCCGGAGAGAAGGCAAGGAACCAATCCTCACCCACTCGGAGGCTGTGCTCCTCACCCAGGCGCGGCAGCAGCACCTCGCGCGTGGTGCCGGGATAGGTGGTCGATTCGAGCACCACCACCATTCCCTTGTGCATGTATTTGGCCAGTTCATTCGTGGCCGAAAGGATGAAGGACATGTCCGGGTCGCCGGTCTTGCGCAGCGGGGTAGGCACGCAAATGCTGACCGCATCCATCCCGGCCAGTACAGAAAAATCCGTGGTGGCCGTCAGGCGGCCGGAGTTCGTCAGCTTTTCAATGGCCGCCGTGGGCACATCCGGGATGTAGGACTCTCCCTTGTTGAGTGCCTCAACCTTGCGTGGATCAGGGTCCACGCCTGTGACGTGGAAACCCGCCTCACCAAAGACGACCGCCAGGGGAAGCCCCACGTAGCCAAGGCCAAGGATGGCAATATTGGCAGTCTTATCGCGCAGCCGGTTGATCAATGCTTCCTTGATGTTCATTTCCATTCCTTTGAAGTGCGTGACTGTGAAAAGGTCTGCGGCGCTGTCCAGGGCACCGTTCCATCTAAAAGAGGCTTAACTGGGTCGGGTCGGTCTTCGGTTGTTCAGGCTCGGGAGCCGGAGGTTCAGTCCTGCCCAGACCAGCCCGGGCTTCTTTTAATAGTTCCGGAAGCCGGGCAAAATCCGCGAGGATGGCGGGCTTAAGCGAGGCCTGGTGCAGTGCAGCGGCCGGGTGGAACATGGCGATCACATAGCGGTCACCGATGCGGCGCATCTGTCCGTGGACCGCGCTGATCTTGGCGCCGGGCATGAATTTTCCCATGGAGAAGCGCCCCAGTGTGACGATGATGCTGGGGTTGACGGCCTCGATCTGCCGCTGGAGGTGCAGGTCGCAGGCGTTCAGTTCCTCGGGCAGCGGGTCGCGATTCCCGGGCGGCCGGCATTTGACCACATTCGTGATCCACACATCCGCGCGGGTCACACCGGCCTTCGCCAGCAGTTGATCCAGGAACTGCCCGGCTGCGCCCACAAAAGGCCGCCCCTGCTCGTTTTCATGGAAACCGGGGCCTTCCCCGATGAACATGATCTCCGCGTGTGCAGGCCCCTCCCCCGGAACCGATTTCTTGCGCGAGGCGTGCAGCGCGCAGCGCGTGCACACCGCCACTTCCTTTGCAACCTGCTGGAGCACTTCTTCAGCTCGCATGATAACTCCGATCGATCCTCTTTAATGCTTTAGATCAAGCGACATCAGGATGGCGTCTTCACCGTTATCCCGGTAATAACGCCTGCGGAGACCGTCCTCCACAAAGCCCAGGGCGCGGTACATGGCCTGGGCAGCCTGGTTGCCTGCCCTGACCTCCAGAAAGGCACGCACTGCGCCCTCCTGCACTGCCAGGTCCAGCGCCTTCGAGAGCAGCCTCTTCCCGATGCCTTTGCGCCGGTGGTCCGCGTGGGAGGCCAGGGTGGCGATGTGCGCCTCATCCACGATCATCCAGATCACAAGCATGGCCGCCACCTGTCCATCGAGCTCGGCCACCCAACAGCGGGCAGCAGGGTTATTGTTCAGCTCAAAATGGAATGACCGCTCGGGCCAGGGCATGGAGAATGACGTCCGGTCGATCTGCGTCACTTCTGGAAGATCGGCCTCACGCATCCGTCGCAGGATCAGGGTCATGCAGGGACCGACTCGGAGGAGTGCAGGTAGATCGGGGAGAGCGAGCCCAGATCGTCCACGACCCCGGCCTGCCAGCGGCCCCAGGCCAGTTCAGCCAGAAGGGCGGGCCGCCGCACCGAGTTGGCCGGTGTGGAAAGAACAATATTGACCCGCTTGCGCGCCAGGCGCTGGCGCTCCTCAGCGAAAAGTTCGCCGCATACGATGGTGGGATTGTGGATGGAGCGCGCCAGCGACTCGGCGGTTTCCACCCGTGGCTCAGACAGCGGTTGCCAGGCCTGGGGCCCGGCTTCGTACCAGCCCACCGCCAGCCTGCCGCGTCCCGCCTGCAGCACGGCGACCAGAGGCAGGGGCGCCAACGGTTGGGCAGCCGCCACCACGTCCAGCGTGGGTATGCCCATCAGCGGCAGTCGCCGGGAAAGCGCCAATCCCTTGGCGAAGGCCAGTCCCACCCGGAGGGCGGTGAAAGAGCCCGGCCCGATCGCTGCGCCGACCGCACTGAGGTCATCGACCCTCAGGTGGCAGCGCTTGAGCAGGGCGGTCATGGCGGGAGCCAGTTCCGTGGTGTGATGCTGTGGGCTGGTCCAGATCGATTCGGCCAGCACCTGCGCGCCGTCGTACAGCGCGAGTCCCATCTGGGAAGTGGATGTATCGATCGCAAGCAGCATCAGGCCCCTCCGAACATGGACTGGCGCAGGTCTTCCAACAGGAAATCGCAGCGCCGCCCGTGGGATTGAAAACGCATCTGCCGATGCTCGTCGTCCAGATATTCCAGATCCACCCAGATATGGTCCGCCGGGACCAGTTCCCGCACGCGCTCCGGCCACTCGATCACCAGAGGACCCTGTGAGAGCATGGCCTCCAGGTCCAGTTCCTCGGCCTCCGGCAGCGATTCAATCCGGTAGGCATCCATGTGGAACAGCAGGGCCCCATCCGCCCGGCGATACTCGTTGACAAGGATAAAAGTGGGGCTTGAAACCGGGTCCAAGGACCCCCAGCCCTTCGCCAGACCCTGCACCAGGGTGGTCTTCCCCGCGCCCAGCGCCCCCTGCAAACAGATCACATCCCCGGTCTTGAGTGAGCCCCCCAGGCGCATCCCCACCCGCCGGGTCTGCTCCGGACTGCGGCTGAAGAAATCGATCGTGTGCGCATCCAGGATCGGCATGTTGGCATTATATCGCGTTGCATTTCGATCACTGCATGGCAAACCCGGGGGTCCGGTTGTCCCCTGCTTACGGAGCCGGCGTGGGTGTGCGTGAGGGCGCGGGCGTACGGGTGCGGGTCGGTGTGACTGGTCGGGGTGTGGGCGAAGGGGTGATCAGCGAAATCGTACGCAGGTGCTCGTCCGCCTCGGTACGCATCTTTTCGTCCACTGCGGCGACAGGAAGCTTGAGGAGCGCCTGCCAATCCCTGATGGCTTCCTTGATGGCGCCCCGGCCTTCATTGGAAAGCGCCCGCCAATACAGTGCAAGAGCGGTCTCCTGATCGTTCTGAGCCAGGGCGAACGCACCTTCGGCCTGCTGGAAGGCACTGCCGAATTTCTTCTGAGAATAATATGCCCGCACCTGCCCGATCTTGATCTCGAAAGTCTCACCGGTAAAGGGGATGGCGCGGTCGAAATCCGCCTGGGCCTCTTCGGGCTGGTCCGTCTCTAGATAGGAGAAGGCCCGGTAAAGGTAAACCTGGCGCTGTCTGGCATCCAGATGCAAGCCCTTGGTGAGATACTCGATGGCCTGCTTGTAATTGCCGGTGCGATAATAACATTCGCCGATCAGCGCCAGGGCGCGGCCGCTGGAGGTTTCATAGGTGGCATAGGTCATCAGGGCCTTCAGGGCATCGTCGTAGCGCTCCTGCTGAAGGTAGAGCTCCCCGCGCAGCAGGTACAACGGCAGCAGGGTGATGTCCAGTGAATAAGCCTTCTCCGCGTTCTCCAGCGCGGTCCCGATATCGCCCTGCATGGCATAGGCGCGGGCCAGTCCATAATAGACCAGGGGGGAATCAGGCAGGTACTCGCGCGCCGAGGTCAGGTCTGCGATCGCGGCAGGTGCATTGTTGTTGTAAAGGAAATAATCGGCGCGCGCCAGGTAGGTCTCGCCGAAGTTTGAATCGTACTGGAGCGCCAGGTCGAACAGGTCGTCCACTTTGGCGTTGGGATCCTGCATCAACCGGGCGCGTGCCAGCCCCAGATAGGCGGGACCAAACTCGTTGTTGATCCGCAGCGCATCATTATAAGACTCGATGGCGGCGCTGCTGCTGCCTTCAAAGCGATGCGCCTCGCCGATGAAGTACTGCACATCCGCGGAGTTGGGCTCGAGGCGGGCGATCTCCTGCATGTTCTGGATGAACAATTCCCAATCGCCGCGGCGGTAAGCGTCCCGGGCTGCGCGGAACTGGTCACTGGATTCCGGCTGCCGCGGCGTGCTGATATACAGCGGTGTGGGCGTATAGGTGGCGGGCAGCAGCGCCCACAGGGGTGTGGGACCGGCAAAGGTGGAGATGGGCTCGCTGACAGCGCCTACCAGTGTTGGAGTGGTGGTAAAGGTGGGTGAGGGACCCGCGGTAAAGGCCGGGAACAACGAAATCGAACTGCGGGGGCGCAACCGCAGGGCAAAGAAGAGGACGGCAAAGAGCGCCAGCACCGCCAGCCCGATCCCGGCGAGCCGCGCAAAGGGGGAGGAGCCGAATGCCCGGGCCCCGTGTGGACGCGGCT
>CAYMQX010000114.1:0-8395 GCA_964392495.1 uncultured Anaerolineaceae bacterium | reverse complement strand
TAGAGCGGCCGGTCCACCCCCAGGTATTCCACGTGGCGGCGGATCACCTCACGCGCTTTTTGCGTTCCCCTTCCCGGCGTGAACTGGCGGAAGTCCAGCGCCTGCGCCGCGGCCATGAACTCGATGCCCAGCACCCCATAGGCGTTATCCAGGATCTGCCCGTTCTTGATGGCCGTATTCATGCCCATCGAGACGAAATCCTCCTGGTCCGCCGCAGCCGGGATGGATTGGATGCTGGCGGGGGTGCTCAGAATGCGCTGCTCCACGATCAGGTGGTCCACTGTGTACTGGCTGAGCATCAGGCCGGAGTAGAAGCCCGGCTCGTGCGCCAGGAAGTCCGGCAGTCCTTGCGAGAGGGCCGGGTTCGTCAGGCGGTTGAGGCGGCGTTCTGAAAGCACCGATACCATCGTGATGGCCGCGCCTGCCATGTCCATCGGCAGCGCCACGGGCGTTCCCTGGAAGTTCGCCCCGGTCAGGGTCAGTTTCAGTTCAGGTATGAAGATCGGGTTGTCTCCCACGCCGTTAAGCTCGACCTCCACCTGCGAGCGGGCATATGCCACCGCGTCACGCGCCGCCCCGATGACCTGCGGCGTGGAGCGCATGGAGTAAGCGTCCTGCACCTTGGTCTTCATTTTGCCGGTGGTCAGGTCTGAGCCTTCGATTAGTTTCGAAATGTTCTGGGCCGAGAGGATCGCGCCTCTGAAGCCTCTCAACTCGTGCAGCTTCGTGTTATACGGTCTCGTGTTGCCGAGCAGCGCCTCGATCGACATGGCCGCCGCGATCTCGGCCTGCTTCAGCCAGCGTTCCATCTCGAAGATGTGCAGCGCCGACATGGCCGTGAGCAGGTTGGAGCCGTTGATGGCCGCCAGCCCATCGCGTGCCTGCAGGCCGGGGACCTCGATCCCGGCCCGGCGCATGGCCTCCGCGCCCGGCAGGCGCTCGCCCTCGAAGAAGGCCTCGCCCTCGCCCAGAAGCAGCAGCGCCATCTGCGCCATCGGGGCCAGGTCTCCGCTCGCGCCCACCGACCCTTTCTGGCAGACGACCGGCGTCAGCCCCCGGTTCAGCATCTCGACCAGCGTCAGCGTGATCTCCGGCCGGCAGCCCGAGTTCCCGTGGGCATGGACGTTGATCCGCCCGGCCATGGCCGCACGCACATACTCCACCGGCGCCGGATCCCCGATCCCCGCGGCGTGGTTATAGATCAGGTATTTCTGGAATTCCTTTACCTGCTCATCTGTGAGGACCTTCTCGGAAAACTCGCCGATGCCCGTGTTCGTTCCGTACATGATCTCACGGGCGGCCAGCTTTTCCTCCAGCATGAGGCGGCAGGTCCGTATGCGTTCCAGCGCAGCCGGTTCCAGCTCGACCTTTTCCCCGTGCCGGGCAATGGCGGTGAGTTTTTCAATGGTCAGCGATGAACCGTCGAGGACGATCGTCATATGCATTCTCCTGGGCAAGATGTTGGTATTGTACTCCATCGGATCGCGAGGTCCCCGGGGGCCTGGCGTTTGGAGATCGCTTCTGCCGGATGTGTACCTCCCGGGGTTTGGGCATTCCGGCTTTCGAGTAAAATCACTGCGTCATGCGTCCCACCCTGCGTTATCTGGTCGCCCTGGGGGCACTCCTTCTGGCCTCTTCCCTGGTCCTGCCCGGCTTCTTCAACGGACCCTATCCCCATCCTCCCGGTCCCGTCCTTGACCGTGAGGTGAGCCATCTCTACCTGCACGAGATCCAGAGTCAGCGGCCCGACCTCGTCCTGCTGGGCGATTCGCTCCTTACCAAGGGTGTGGACCAGCCGCTGCTTCAAACCCGGCTGGAAGTCCCCACCTACAAGCTGGATATCCCCGGCTCCTCCTCCGCCCTCTGGTATCTCGTCCTGCGCTCCAACATCGTCCCGGCTGAGCCTGCGCCGCGCACGTTGGTGATCCTCTTCCGCGATACGCTGCTGACCGCTCCGGCCTTCCGGACCACCGGCCCCTATTTCGGGCTGATCGACAAGTTCGCCCGGCCCTCCGATTCCCTGCTGTTGGAGCGGGCTTATCTGTCCCAGTTGACTCCCGTACAGGTCACACTGGAACGCTGGTTTCCACCATATACCTATCGCCTTGAAATGCGCGAATCGATCGATGCGGGCCTGCGTCACCTGCTCCCGGCGTTCTTCGCCTGTGATCGCGGCTGCGCCGATGATGCCCTCGCTGGCGTCATGGGCGATGTCCAGCCCGGACTCTTTGCCCGCTCCATCCGCCTCGCCGAGAGTGGGCTCTATGTGCCGGCGCAATTGGATTTCAATGCGCGTGTGGAGGGCTCGTTCCTGCCTGAGATCATACGCCTGGCCGGGGAGCGTGGCATACGGCTGGTGTTCGTCCGCGCTCCCACCAACATCTTTCCGGATGCCTCCCTCCAACCCCCCGGCCTCGATCTGTACATGAAGGCCCTGGATGACTACCTTGCGGCCCACTCCATCCCGCTCCTGGATCTTTCCCGGGTGGATGGGATCGGTCCCGCGCAATTCGTCGATCCGCACCACCTGAATCCCGAGGGAAAATACATTTTCACGCTCGCTCTGGCTGCCGCCCTCCAACCTTATGTCGAGCCCTGGAGGTCCCCCAATGGAAAATGAATTCATTCCCCGCAGCGCCATGAGCATCCATGCCCACCCGGATGACCAGGAGTTCAGCGCCGCGGGCACGCTCGCCAGGTGGGCGCAGGCCGGGTGCCGGGTCGTTTCGGTGGTGGTCACCAGCGGAGATTCGGGTTCCAATGACCCCGCGCGCGGCGCGGAATACAAGCCGGAACTGGCTGCCTTGCGCGAGGCGGAACAACTGGCCGCCAACGCCCTGCTGGGGATCGCCGAGACGGTCTTCCTGCGCTATCCGGATGGTGAATTGGAGCCCACCCTTGCCCTGCGCCGCGACCTGACCCGCCTGGTCCGCCGCCACCGCCCTGAGGCCGTCGTGACGGGCAACATGGAGGCGGCCTTCTATGGCCGCGATTACGTGAACCACCCCGACCACCGCGCCGCAGCCGAGGCGGCGGTCTACGCGGTCTTCCCCTCGGCGGGCACGCGGCTGATCTTCCCCGAGCTGCTCGCTGAAGGCCTGGAGCCTCACAACGTAAAACGCCTTTATATGCATGGGACCGAGGCGGTGGATACCTGGGTGGATATCTCTGCCCAGATCGAGCTGAAGCTGGATGCGCTGCGCAAGCATGTCAGCCAATTGGATGAAGACCCCGTTACGATGGTCCGGGAGTGGGCCGTCGAGACCGGCAGGGCAAAGGGGTTGGAATTTGCCGAGGCCTTCCGCGTCATGGTCCTTGTCCCCGAGGATGGTGGATGAGCTTTACCAGCCTTGATTTTCTGGTCTTCTTCCCGCTGGTATTCATCTGCTACTGGCTGCTGCGCCTCCCGCGCTGGCAGAACCTGTTCCTGCTGGCCGCCAGCTACCTGTTCTACGGCTGGCTGCATCCCTGGTATGCCCTTATGCTGGGGTTATCCACCCTGTTGGATTACGGGCTGGCGCGGCTCCTGCTCTCCCACCCCGGGCGCAGGCGCCTCTGGCTGGCTCTCAGCCTGTTCCTGAACCTGGGCCTGCTGGCCTTCTTCAAGTATTTCAATTTCTTCGCGCCTGCAGTGGCAGCGGCGCTTTCCGCATGGGGTTGGAAGCCGGATCCCTTCCTCCTCGGCCTTGTCCTGCCGGTCGGTCTGTCGTTCTATACCCTCAAGAAAATGAGCTACATGCTCGACCTGTCGCGCGGGGCGCTCCAACCTGCCCGCGGGCTGATCGGGTATGCCCTGTATGTTTCGTTCTTTCCACAGCTCGCAGCAGGGCCCATCGACCGTGCGCAGAAGCTCCTGCCGCAGATCGAGGCGCCGCGCTCCTGGAGGCTGGAATTGCTCCAGAACGCCTGGCCTCTGATCGTCTCGGGCTTCTTCAAGAAGATCGTGGTGGCCGACAGCGTCAAGGTGATCGTTGACCAGGTCTTTAGCCTGAACCAGCCGGGGAGTCTCCTCCTGCTTTCCGGCGCGCTGGGTTTTACGCTCCAGATCCTGGCCGACTTCTCAGCCTACACCGACCTGGCGCGCGGGCTGGCGCTGCTGCTGGGCTTCGAGACCTCCGAGAACTTTCGCCAGCCCTATCTTTCCCTGACCCCCACCGAATTCTGGAACCGCTGGCACCTCACCCTTTCCAGCTGGCTGCGGGACTATATCTTCTTTCCGATCCAACGCCTCTTGATGCGCCTGCACAAGCGGCCCTCCCGTTTCTGGCTGCAATCCATCCCGCCGCTGGTCACCATGTTTGTGAGCGGTCTGTGGCACGGCGCCGGCCTGACCTTTATCGTCTGGGGTCTGTACTACGGTGTGCTGATCACTCTTTATCAGGCGGCCGGGATCCGCGGTGACTGGCGTCCTGTCTCCCGCTGGGGGAGGGGCCTTGCCTGGCTGCTCATGTTCACCCTGATCGTCTTCGGCTGGGCGATTTTCCGTGCCTCCTCGCTTGTATGGCTCGGGAACAGCCTTTTCCATACAGCCTTTATCCGTTCGCCGGAGGAGTTCATGGCGGCCCTCATTGCCCTCTCCACGGCGCTCTTCTACAGCCTGCCTCTGCTCATCAAGTGGGGGCTGGACCGCCTGCCCCGCGAGAGCTGGCTGCAGGCGGCCTGGTTTGCGGCGGCCACCATGGCGATCATCCTGTACTTGAACGCCGCCTCGCCTGATTTTATCTACTTCCAGTTCTAACCCTCTAGAATACCAACAGCCCGGTCAGCACGGCGGCCAGCGTCACGGTGATATTGTCAATATCCCTGAAGGGCAGCGACTCGACTGCCGTCCCCACCAGCGCGATGACCGTGATCGGGAGCAGATAGCCGCTGAACGGTCCCGGGAAGACACCCGCCGCCACGAAGATGGACAGGATGAACGCGCTCAGCGCCCAGCCCCCGGCGAACACGCTGACCGTCCCTGCCACCGATTTCTCGCGGCTCCATCCCAGTTTGGGAGAGGCCACGCGGCGTCCCACGATATCAGCCAGCCCATCCCCGCCGCACATGATCATCAACGCGGTCATGCCCACCGGTGAGTCCTTCCAGAACAGCACCGTCAGGACGACGAAGGCGAGACCGTAGAACAGCGGGCCGCGCAGGATCTCGCGCCGGTCACCGTGCCGGGACATGGCCTGCACCGCGGCCTCATCTTTGAGCACCCCCAGCCCGACCAGCGCGAACTGGACCACGATCAGGAGCGGCACCAGCGCGGCCAGCCAGCGTGCCTCGGGCCTGTCCGCGTAGAGCAGCCAACAGGCGACGAAGACCGGCCCCGTGCCGATGTGGATCAGCTTGCGGCTCATGCGCGACTCGATCCAGCCGCGCTGGGCGAAGAAATCCATGATGCGTAAAAAGCCGACCGCAACAACGAGCGTGATCAGGGTGGCAGGGATTGGATTCACCGGTTTTTCTCCGTCTGGGTGTTCTGGATGATAACCCCGCCCGCCTTATAAAGGCAGCGGGTCCTTGATGGGAAAAGGCGAGTGCTGTATAGTAAGTGTGTAATCCGGCGATTTCCTTTTCCGGGAGAGAGGGAGCAATGGTCTATAAGAGAATGTTCCGATGGATCGCGGCGGCTGCCATGTTGGTCTCGGCATTCGCCTCGGCGTTCACCTCCGCAAGCGGCGCCTCGGCCTGGTCGGGCTGCGCCAAACGCATCGTCGTCCAATGGGGCGACACCCTGAGCGGCATGGCTGTCACCTACGGCGTCAGCATGGACGCCATCCGCCTCGCCAACCCGGGGCTGGGCTGGTGGCTGTATGCGGGACAGACATTGTGCATCCCGGCCGCGGCCGCCTCCACCTCCACGCCTGTGCCCAAGCCGGTGCAGACCGGGGGCAATGTGCACGTGGTGCAGAAAGGCGAGACCCTGGGGAGCATTGCGCTGCGCTATGGGGTCTCGGTGAACACCCTGCTGGATATCAACCCGAAGATCGCGAGCAACGGCGTTGTCCAGCCGGGGCAGGTCATCAACCTGCCCTCGATCGTTGTGGGCACGCAGCTTCCTTATACTCCTGCCCCGGGCAGCCCCACCCCGGGACCCTTCACCCATTATTCCGTCCTCAAGGTCACCTATCGCCATGGCCTGCTGGTACGTACCGGCCCCGGCAGGACCTACAGCGAGATCGTTTCGCCGTTCGTCTCGGCGGTCAGGAATACGAACTGGCGTTACAACAAGGACAGCCTCACTGTGGATGCGAAAGGTCTTGTGTGGGCCGAGGTGGCCCTGGACCGCACAGTGAACGGCCGTTCCACGGGCTGGATCATGGTGCGCGACCAACTGGGCAATTACTTTACCGAGCCGCATATCGATCCGTAAGCGTTGGGGCGCGGACACGCAATAACCTCCCCGGTCGGCAGAGGCTGCCCGGGGAAGGTCTGCATCAGGCCCGCCACCGGGGACGGATCATGTTCTCCGGCGAAAGGATGTTTTCCAATTCGTCCTTCCCCAGGAAACCCTTTTCCAGCACGATCTCATAGACCGAACGCCCGGTCTTGAGGGCCTCATCCGCCACCAGCGCCGATTTTTCATAGCCGATGTAGGGGTTCAGCGCCGTGACCAGCCCGATGCTCTGCTCCACCATGCGCCGGCAGACTTCGCGGTTGGCGGTGATGCCGTTCACGCAGCGCTCCGACAGGGTGCGGCAGGCGCGCCCGAGCATATCCAGCGAGGTGAACAGGTTGTAGGCGATGACCGGTTCCATCACGTTCAACTCAAGCTGCCCGGCCTCGGCAGCCAGCGTTACGGTGATGTCGTTGCCGATAACCGCGAAGGCCACCTGGTTGACCACCTCCGGGATGATGGGGTTGACCTTGCCCGGCATGATGGTGGAGCCTGGGGCCATGGGAGGCAGGTTGATCTCGTGCAGCCCGGCGCGCGGACCGGAGGATAAAAGGCGCAGATCATTGCAGATCTTGGAGAGCTTGGTGGCCACCCGTTTGAGCACGCCTGAAAGCTGGACATAGGCCCCGGCGTCCTGCGTGGCCTCCACCAGGTTTTCGGCGGCCACCACGGGGATGCCGGTGAGGGCCTGCAGCTTCTCCGTCACCAGGCGGGCGTAATCGGGATGCGAGTTCAGCCCGGTGCCGATGGCGGTGGCCCCCAGGTTGATCTCACGGATGAGCGACTGGACCTCGATCACGCGCTGCATGTCCTCGCCCACCATGATGCCCCAGGCGCCGAACTCCTGGCCGAGGGTCATGGGGACGGCGTCCTGGAGCTGTGTGCGCCCCATTTTGATCACGTCGGCGAACTCCTCCGCCTTGCGGGCGAAGGCCACGCGCAGCCCGGCCATCTCTGTGACCAGCCCGTCCAGCTTCTGGCTGAGGGTGAGGCGCAGGGCGGTGGGGTACACGTCATTGGTGGACTGCGACATGTTCACATGGTTGAGCGGGTGGAGCTTTTCGTACTGCCCCTTGCGGTAGCCGAGCAGTTCCAGGGCGCGGTTGGCGATCACCTCGTTGGCGTTCATGTTGGTGGAGGTGCCGGCGCCCCCCTGCAGTACGTCCACCACGAACTCGCCGAGCAGCTTTCCGTCCAGCAGCTCGTCGCAGGCACGGCAGATGGCCTCCGCGAGCGCAGGCTCCAGCAGGCCGAGCTCCTGGTTGGTAAGGGCCGCGGCCTTCTTGATATAAGCCAGCGAGCGGATCAGCCGCGGATAATGCGAAATGGGGATGCCGGTGATGGCGAAGTTCTCGGTGGCGCGCAGCGTCTGGACGCCGTAATAGCGTTCCTCCGGGACCTCGCGCTCACCAAGCAGGTCATGCTCCAGGCGGGTGGTGTTCATTGGGTGTTCTCCCTTAAAGGTGTGTATTGTTGGAACCCCCCAATCATACGCCGGTTTTGGAGCAGCAGGCAGGCAGAAGGCGGGCAAACGGGGATATTAATTTGATTTTTTGGATCGTCGATCCAGCACTGCCTGTACCGAAGGGCTTATCGCCTTGTCCTTGCGATGAATACAGCCCAGCCAACAGCAGGGCCGGCGCATCCCTTCCTTGAGTTCACTGACTGTCCTGTTGACATGCTCTTTTCTTGTCTCTTCTTTCTTGACAAATGTGACCCAGCAGATCCACTCGTTGCGCGCAAGAGGTGTAAGACCCTCCCAGATCGCGAGCGCGGCTCCATCGGAGGCGAGAGCCTTTCGCAGATCTGCGGGCAATGTATGTACGGTACCGGCGGAGATTTTTATGGTCATAGACTATTTTTACAAACGGCGGATTCGGGAGAACTCAATGCTCGAAGGTTTTCAATCTAAGCCCCGGTTAGGAGACCGGGACTGTCAAGAGTGGTTATCTTCTGTGGGCCCGGAAGGATTCGAACCTTCGACCAAGCGATTATGAGTCGCCTGCGCTA
>CAYMQX010000113.1:0-8463 GCA_964392495.1 uncultured Anaerolineaceae bacterium | reverse complement strand
CTTCACCTCTGACCTGTCGGGCTGAGACCAGGGACAATTTATCCCCCGGACGTCATATTCCGCCTTATGACGTGATCGGGCGGTCAAGCTCTAGATTCTGCCGGCCTGAGGAGACGAATCAACCCATCAGATTGTCCCCATCGAGTTCAAGGATACAGGATATCCGGAAGCCCGGCAACCCCCCCACAGGTATTGTCATGCAACTACAACCCTTCACGCTGCGACTTCGTCTGTCAAAAAGGTGCGCTTGATGATGAAGGCGCCCATGGCGAGCAGGATGAGGCTCCCCGAGACGGCGCTGGCGGCGGCACTGAAGGCATAGACGAGTTGGTATAGTTCCATGATTTTCTCCCCGTGTTCGGTATCGTTGTAACCTGACTCAATTGTATATCACCTGCACGCGCGGGGAGCTTGCAATTGGATTTCAATTTTTGGACTTCGGGGGTCTTAAAGGTTTCGACGGTCCATTCTCCCGTCTGCCCGTATAATTGCGGCACACAAGGAGACAAGCCATGCATGACCTGCCTCTTTTGATCAATATCACGCTGGCGCTGGTGGTGGCTTTTATTGGAGGGGTGCTGGCGCGGCGCGCGGGGCTGCCCACCATTGTGGGCTACCTGCTGGCGGGGATCGTCATTGGTCCCTTTACACCGGGATTCTCAGGGGATGTGCACACCCTCCAGCAGTTGGCCGAGCTGGGGGTCATCTTCCTGATGTTCGGCGTGGGGCTGCACTTTTCCTTCGGCGACCTGTGGCGGGTGCGCGATATCGCCATCCCGGGCGCGCTGGTGCAGATGGCGGTCACCGCCCTGGCAGGGTTCGGCCTTACGCAGTTGTGGGGCTGGGGTGTGGGGGCGGGCGTGGTGATGGGGCTGGCCGTTTCGGTGTCCAGCACGGTGGTGCTGCTGCGCGGGCTGATGGACAACTCGCTGCTCAATACCTCGCACGGGCAGGCGGCGGTGGGCTGGCTGGTGATGCAGGATATCCTCTCGGTGCTGATCCTGGTGCTGATGCCGGCGCTGGCACAGGGTCCGGGCGGGTTCGACTGGGGGGCGCTGGCGGTCACGCTGCTGAAGGCCGCGGCCTTTGTCGCCATCATGTTCTTCGGCGGCGTGCGGCTGATCCCCTGGCTGCTGGAGCGCACCGCCCTCACCCGCTCGCGGGAGCTGTTCATCCTCGCCATCCTGGCCGTCACGCTGGGGATCGCCATGGGGGCCTCCGTGCTGTTCGGGGTCTCGCTGGCGCTGGGGGCCTTCGTGGCGGGAGCCATCATCAGCCAGTCGCACCTCAGCCACCAAGTGGGCGCGGACGTGTTCGCCTTCCGCGAGGCCTTCTCGGTGCTGTTCTTCGTCTCGGTGGGGATGCTCGTCAACCCCCTCTTCCTGTGGCAGAACCTGGGGCATGTGACGCTGCTCACGCTGCTGGCGGTGGCGGGCAAGTTCATCATCGTGCTGCTGATGGGGCTGTTCTTCCCGCGCCCGGCGCGTACCTTCCTGATCAGCGCGGTGGGGCTGGCGCAGGTGGGCGAGTTCTCCTTCATCCTGGGGCAGGGCGGTGTTGCGCTCGGCCTGCTGCACCCCGACGAGTACTCCCTCATCCTGGCGGCGGCGCTGATCTCCATCACGCTCAACCCGTTCCTCTACCGCCTGCTGCCGGGGCTGGAGCGCTTCCTGCAAAAGGCGCCCGGCTTCTGGAGCAGGCTGGAATCCAACCGCCCTCTGCCGGAGATTGACGAGGAGAAGCTGGCGGGGCATGTGGTGATTGTGGGCTACGGCCGGGTGGGAACGCACCTGGTGGAGGTGCTGCAATCGCTGGAAGTGCCGCTGCTGGTGATCGAGGCCGACATGGAGCGCATCGGGGTGCTCAACGAAAAGGGCCTTGCCACGCTCTACGGCGACCCCTCCAACTCGGAGGTGATCACGCACGCCGGGCTGGAGCGGGCGCGGGCGCTGGTCATCACCGTACCCGAGGAGACCGCCGCCTACATGACCGCCGCAGCGGCGCGGGACCTGAACGCGGAGCTGCCGTTGATCGTGCGGGCGGGCTCCGCTGAGGGCCTGGAGCGCCTGCGCCGCCTGGGAGCCGATTACATCGTCCAGCCGGAGCTGGAGGGCGGGCTGGAGATGATCCACGATACGCTGCTCCAGTTGGGCTATCCGCTGCGCGAGGTGCATGAGTATGCCGAGGCGGTGCGGCGCGACGGCTACGATATCCAGATCAGCTCCACCGATGAGCACCGCTCGCTGCACGACCTGCTGATCGCGGCGGACAGCCTCGAGATCACCTGGCTGCGGCTGGAGCCGGGCGGCCCGCTGGAGGGACGCTCCTTGAAGGATGCCAACATCCGGGCGCGCACGGGGGCCTCGGTCGTGGCGCTGATCCGCGGGGGGCAGCTCATCGCCAACCCCAAGTCGGTGACGGAGTTCCAGGCGGGGGACAAGCTGGGGCTGATCGGGGAGGGGGAGCAGATCGAGGCGGCGCGAGGGTGGCTGGCAGGGCTTGACAATTGAACATTTGTTCTATATAATCAGCGTTGGTTCCCTCTCTTCTCCCTCCCCGGCGGCTGCGATCCCACCGGGGAGGGACGCGTCTACGCCGGTGTGGGGGCCGCGCGGCGGCATTTCCCCTCCAAAAATTGGGTATTGACATTTTTAGTACGTTTGTTCTATAATGCTGAAATAGAACAGAAGTTCTAGAACATGGGTACCAGTTTCGACAAGGAGGTCGAGATGAATGCGTACAAACGGAATATTGGGGACGGGCTGCTGGCGCTCTTCAAGGGGCGCAAATTCAGCAGCGGCGCGGCCTGGGGCATGATGATCATCGGGGCGCTGATGGCCTTCGAGATCTTCAACTTCAGCACCACCCAGTTCGCGCTGTTGGATGTGCTCGGCGACCTGCGTTTTGCGGGGCTGCGCTGGGCCACGGTGCTGGCGATCGCCTTCTGCGGCATTGACTTCGCCGGCATCGCCCGCATCTTCACGCCGGAGCAGGGGCGGGATGAGCCCGCCGAGGTGTGGTACCTGTTCGGCGCCTGGCTGCTGGCCGCCGGGTTCAACGCCAGCCTCACCTGGTGGGGCGTCTCGGTGGCGATCCTCAACCATTCCAGCGCGGCCGCTGGCGCGGTTGTCAGCAGCGCCACCATGACCAAGGTCGTCCCGGTCTTCGTGGCGGTGATGGTCTGGCTGATCCGGGTGCTCATCATCGGGACGTTCTCGCTCTCCGGCGACCGGCTGTTCACCACCGCCCGCCAGAGCCAGGGCTACCGCCCCTCGATGCGGCCCACCAACCAGCCGGTTTCCAGCGCGGCGGCGCTGCGCCCGGCCTCCACGCTGAGCCGCCCGAACAGCGTGCCGAGCGGCGTGGGTGCGGCCTCCTCCTACCGGCCCTCCCCCAAGCCCTCCGCCCAGCAGGGGACGCCCTTTGTCCGCCCCGAGCCCACCTACCATAATGCCTCGTTCAGTGAACGGAACAACCCGAACGAACGATACGAAGCCTGAAAACTGAATCCCTTCCCTCCTTTCGAGCCGGGTCCTTTGACCCAGAATGAGGATACCACCCATGTCCCGAGCTCGTCCTCGAATGACTGACTGGCAGGCCGCAGACCTGCAAAACCAGACAGCCGCTGCCGGGCAAACGCAAGGCAGCGGCTGTCTATCTGGATTTGTGCTGCCGCCCCTGGCCGTGCTGGTGATCAGCGCGGGGCTGGCCCTGATGGCGCTGCGCGGCCCCCTGCCGGCCTCCGCTGTGGCGGCCTATACCGATACCCCCCTCCCGACCCCGGCGCCCGAACAAGCCGTACAGCCCGCCCTCATCACGGACGGCAGCGGGCAGGCGGTGACGGACCCCGCCTCCCTCCCGCCGGAGGTGGCGCAGCTCTATGCAACCCCGGTCCCGCAGGTGAGCGCGGTGATCGTGGAGACCGCCCCGGAGGTGGAGCAACTCGGCGCTGCGGCGGTGAGCGGGCTGGCCCCGTTCTTCCGCCCCGAAGTGCTGTACTGGGGCGAGGCCCTGGTGCGCTGGTCTGCGCAGGCCGGGGTGGACCCGAACCTGGCGGCCACGGTGATGCAGATCGAATCCTGCGGCGACCCGCAGGCGCTCTCGCGCTCGGGGGCCATCGGGCTGTTCCAGGTAATGCCCTTCCACTTCCGCGCGGGCGACAATCCCTATGACCCCGATACGAACGCCCTGCGCGGGCTGAATTACCTGGCGCGCTCGATGAACGCGGCGGGCGGGAACGCGCGGCTGGCGCTGGCGGGCTACAACGGCGGCATCGGTGTGATCAGCCGCGGCGAGTGGACCTGGGCCGCCGAGACGGCGCGCTACGTCTATTTCGGCGCGCCGATCTATGCGGACGCCGCCAGCGGCCGCGCACAATCCAATGCGCTGGAGGAGTGGTACACGAAGTACGGGGTGTCCCTGTGCCGGAGGGCAGGACAGAATCAAGATTGAGGGGAGGGGGATGGAGGCGACGATCAAGGGCGAAGACCCGTGAGAAGCGGTTCGCCAAGGGAACCATCGGAAATTAGTCGTTCATGAGGAAACACCTGAGCAATTTACAGAAAATGACTTGCACTATCCCCCGCTCTTGACTTCCTCCCCCTCCAGCGGGAGCCAGATGATGAAGGCGGTGCCCTGGCCGTCCTTGGACTCGACTTCGATGCGCCCGTTGTGGTGCTCCACGATCCAGTGGGCGATGGAGAGCCCGAGCCCGAAGCCGCTGGTGCGCGTGCGGGTGCGCGATTTCTCGGCGCGGTAGAAGCGTTCAAAAATGTGCGGCAAGTCCTCGGAGGGGATGCCGGGGCCGGTGTCGCGCACGACCATGCGGGCCTGGTCTCCCACGCGCCCCAGGCTGAGGTACACATCCCCGCCGGCAGGCGTGTACTGGATGGCGTTGCCCGCCAGGTTGAGCAGCAGTTGTTTCAGCCGGTCGCGGTCCCCCTTGACCTCCAACTGGTCGATCTCCTTGAGGTGGATATGCACCTTGCTGCCCGCCAGGACGCGCATCTCCTGGAAGACCTCCACCAGCAGGGTATCGAGCTGGACGGGCTTCATGCTCAGGCTCAGCTTGCCGGATTCGGCCTGGGCCAGCAGGAGCAGCCCCCCAACGAGGCGGGTGAGGCGCCCGGATTCCTGGTCAATGCTGTTGAGCGACTCCTCGTCAATGCGGTTCATGCGGCGCATCAGGTCCACATTGCCCTTGATGATGGTCAGCGGGGTGCGCAGCTCGTGGGAGACATCTGCCAGGAAGCGCTGCTGGGAGGTGAAGAGGCCCTCCAGCCTTTCCAGGGTCTGGTTAAAGGATTCGACCATATCCCCGATCTCATCGTTGGAATGGGAGCGCTGGGGGATGCGGCGGGAGAGGTCGTCGGCGCGGTTGATCTGGTCCACGGCCTCGGTGATGGCCTGAAGAGGGGACAGGGCGCGCCCGAGCATGGCCCAGGAGATGAGGGCGGCCAGGAGGATCGAAACGATGGAGGAGCCGACCATGATATCGAGCAGGTCGCGGCGGGTGGCGTCGGCCACCGAGAGGTTGTTGGCGACCTGCAGCACGCCGATGCTGCGCTCGCCCACCTTAAGCGGCACGCTTAGCACGCGCAGATGCACGCCGCGCACGCTGTTCTCGCGGTAGGCGGGGTAGGCGGTGTTCAGTGCCCCGGGATCGAGGGGCTCATCCACCATGGAGATGCTGGGGGAGAAGGATTTGAGCTTGCCGTCGCGGCTCCACACCTGGACGTAGGCATTGGCGGTCATATCCAGCGGGGGCAGGGTGACGTAGTCCAGCTCGCCGATCGAATCGACGTGCGTGACCTGCATGATGTCGCGGGCCACGCTTTCCAGCGTTTCATCGATCTGGTTGAGCAGCAGGATGTTGACGAGCAGGAAGACGGCGGTGCCGAAGATCAGCAGGATGACCGCCACCAGGGTGGAATAGAGCAGGGTGAGGCGCAGCCGCAGGGACATGCATCAGCCCGCCGCCCCTTGCAGGGCGGCGGTTTTTTCAGGGGTTCTCGCGCATCACATAGCCGACGCCGCGCACCGTGTGGATGAGGCGCGGCTCCTGTTCGGCTTCCAGCTTCTGGCGCAGGTAGCGGATATAGACTTCCAGCACGTTGCTCTCGCCGCCGAAGTCGTAGCCCCAGACGCGGTCGAAGATGACCTCGCGAGTGAGGACCTGCTTGGGGTGGCGCAGGAAGAGCTCCAGCAGCTCGTATTCCTTGGCGGTGAGGGAGACGATGCGGCTGCCGCGCGAGGCCTGGCGTGAGCCGGTGTCGAGCGAGAGGTCGGCGAACTTGAGCACAGGCACGCGCTCGGGCTGGGTGCGCCGCAGCAGGGCGCGCACGCGCGCCAGCAGCTCATCCAGGTTGAAGGGCTTGACAAGGTAATCGTCCGCGCCGGCATCCAACCCCTGGACGCGATCCTGGATGGTGTCCTTGGCGGTGAGCATCAGGATGGGGATGGAGCCGCCGGTGCGCAGGCGGTGGCAGACCTCCAGGCCGTCCATGCCGGGCAGCATCCAGTCGAGGATCACCAGGTCGGGGGTGTGGTCGCGGGCCAGGATCAGGCCGGTGCGCCCATCCGTGGCGGTATCCACCGTATAACCCTCGTAGGCGAAGCCGCGCTGCAACAGCTTGAGGATGGCCTGGTCATCCTCGATGATCAAGATTCTTTCATTCATAAGGGACTCTCCCGCTTCGAGTGATTGAAAATGACAACTGCAAGGTGGCCGGGTTCGCCGCGCGGGCGTGCAGGAAGGCGGGGATGGCTTCCGGGGTCCCGGCGGGCAGATTAAAATATACCACATTGTTTGATAGAATTCCCGCATGCCTGCGGCCAAGCGCGTGTTGGATGTGGTGGTGGTCTGCCTGGGGGGGCTGATCCTGCTGCCGGTGTACCTGCTGATCGCCCTGCTGGTGTGGGTGGACCTGGGGCTGCCGGTGCTCTTCCGCCAGGAGCGCCCCGGCTACAAGGGCCGGCCTTTCACCCTCTACAAATTCCGCACGATGGAGGCGGGCGCAGGGACGGACGCGGCGCGGCTCTCGCGCTTCGGGCGCTTCCTGCGCTCCACCAGCCTGGATGAGCTGCCGGAGTTGTTCAACATTCTCAAGGGGGAGATGAGCCTCGTGGGCCCGCGCCCCCTGCTGATGGAATATCTGCCGCTCTACAACGCCGAGCAGATGCACCGCCACGATATGCTGCCGGGTCTCACCGGCTGGGCGCAGGTGAACGGGCGCAACGCCCTCTCCTGGCCGGAGAAGTTCGCCCTGGACGTTTGGTACACGGAACACTGGTCCTTTTGGCTGGATATCAAGATCATTCTGATGACGGTCTGGCGGGTGATCACGCGCCAGGGCGTGGCGCAGGAGGGGGAGGCCACGGTGGAGTATTTCAAGGGGAATGAGGAATCGTAGGGGCGGGTCTCGGAAGGTCCTGCACGCGTACACGCTCTCTTGGGGCGGTCCATTTCAGGACACGCTGCTCGACGCGGGACTCGCCCACCGCAGGAATTGGGAGAATGCATTTTCTTCCGTGCTGCGGACCCGCAGCATGATGGAAAGAGGCGCATATGGACGAGTATTGCTGTATTCTCAGTTCCATTAGGCCTGAAGGCACAGGTGTGCGCATAACCGGGCTGGTCGTTCGCACCAGTTTCCAAGTTAGCCATGCTTCAGCGCTCGAGTGGAGCCCGCCGATGAGAAGTTTTTTCTCTTTGGGAGGCGGGATAATTTGAGGGGGGCACGGCATATTGACCCGTGTTGGGAGGGTGTTTATAATTTGTTCATCAGATTTTTATCTAGAACCGCATCAAATCCGATACAAATTGGGGTTTTAGGCGGCAAGTCTCTCTCCATTAGGAGGTATGCGGACTTGTGCCGCATATCCGCTAGTTGGGCCGCCCCTTGCACAATGAGCGTTTTTAAAAACCGTCAATAACGAAACATCTGTGCTAAAATAGGCTTCTTTTGTAAAAATCCCCTAATTCTAGGATTTCCCCATGCTACGCAAAGGTGTAAAAACTCCTCGTCCTAATTTGTTTGACAACTTACGGACTGACCCAGATGAAAATGCGTTTTGCAAGCGAACAGACCTTACAAATGAAGCGTCTGTTGAAACCTTTTTCATTAATAGGGTCTTACAAGATTTAGGATACCGTGACAATCAGATACAAACGAAAAAATCAATCTCTGAACTTGCAGTTCCTCTTGGTAGTTCAAAGGTAAATTACAAACCTGATTATGTATTAACCTATCGCAATAAACCAAAGTTGGTATTGGACGCTAAAGCCCCTAACGAATCGCTCAATAAGTGGGTTGAACAATGTAGCGGTTATTGTTTACTGCTTAACCAACAATTCACAAGTGAAAACCCAGTAGAGTTTTTTGTTTTGACCAACGGTTTACTAACTCGCATTTACCGATGGGATGTTGGTACACCGCTGATCGAGTTGAATTTTGCCGATTT
>CAYMQX010000112.1:0-8464 GCA_964392495.1 uncultured Anaerolineaceae bacterium | reverse complement strand
TCCCTACGATCCGCAGTGCTAAAGCTCATCCAGGAGGCGACCCGCGCGTGCGCGGAGAAGATGATTATATGCCTCCTGAATCGACCAGGAGGCTTTTGTTTTGCAGCACATGCGGCCAGAAGGCCAATCCAGACATGTGCGCGCCAAGGAGGTTTCCGCGTGGATACGGATGGTAGTCTACGATCCCTGCCCATGTTCCGGCAAAGCAAGCCTGGCGCGCCCGCGTCTGCCTCTTCAATATTGTATTTCCGTTTGGGAGCTGCCTCCCGGCGATGAAATTTCAGTAGAAAAGGCCCGGAAAGCGAAAGCCGCCCAGCGCAGAGCCGAGGCGGCGTTTTTTTTTCTTTATCCACGGGTTTTGGAGGCATAAATGGCTTTTCTTAGCGATATATTTGCGAGAACCGTGAGTGACCTGGAAATGCTGATCGAATCGCGCGATTTCCTCAAGATTCGCGAGCAGATCGAGAACTGGTCCGCGGCGGACATTGCAGATCTGATGGAGCCGCTCCCGATAGATAAGGAGGCGGTCTTATTCAGGCTTTTAGGGCGGGAACAGGCGGCCAAGGTGTTTTCCTACCTGGAGCCGGAGAGACAGGAGCATCTGTTAAAGGCCATGGCGCGTGAGGATGTGGCGGAAATTTTAAATGCCATGTCACCGGATGACCGGACCTCGCTGCTGGAGGAACTGCCCTTCAATGTGATCCAGTCGTTGCTCAACCTGCTCTCGCCAAATGAGAGAAAGGTGGCGGCGCAGCTCCTGGGGTATGAAGAGGACAGCGTGGGACGCCTGATGACGCCGGATTTTGTGCGAGTCCGCCCAACGTGGACGGTGGCCCAAGCCCTGGAGCATATCCGCCGGTACGGTCGAGACAGCGAGACCATGAGCAGGATCTATGTAATTGATGAAAATGGGAAAGTGATCGATGATCTGCGCATCCGTCAGATCCTTCTGGCGCCGGCTGAAGCGCTCGTCTCGAGTCTGATGGATGCGCGGTTCGTTGCATTAAAAGCCACTGATCATCGTGCGGCCGCGGTGGAGGCTTTCAAAGCTACAGATCAGATCGCCCTTCCGGTGACTGACAGTCAGGGTGCGTTGATCGGGATCGTGACAGTGGATGACATCCTGGATGTGGCAGAGGAGGAAGCCACGGAGGACATTCAGAAGATCGGCGGTTCCGAGGCACTGGACGAGCCCTATATGCGGATCACACTGCTTAGAATGGTGCGCAAGCGCGCCGGCTGGTTGGTGATCCTTTTCTTGAGCGAGATGCTCACCGCAACCGCCATGGGCAAATTTGAGAATGAGATCGCCAAAGCCGTGATCCTGTCCATTTTTGTCCCGCTGGTCATCTCCAGTGGAGGTAATTCAGGCTCCCAGGCTTCAACCATCATCATCCGCGCCATGGCGCTGGGTGAGGTACGGCTATCGGATTGGTGGAGGGTGATGCGGAGGGAGTTTCTTTCGGGCCTGTCGCTCGGCCTGATCCTGGGAGTCATCGGGTTTATCAGGATCACACTCTGGGCGAATGTGTTCCATGCTTATGGCCCGCATTGGCTGCTGCTGGCCTTGACCGTGGGGGTTGCGCTGGTGGGGATCGTTCTATGGGGGACACTGGCCGGTTCCATGCTGCCGCTGCTTTTGCGGAGGCTGGGGATCGACCCCGCGACCTCATCGGCGCCTTTTGTGGCGACGATGGTGGATGTATCGGGATTGATCATTTACTTCAGCGTGGCGGCATTCATTCTGCGCGGAACGCTGCTTTAGAGAACGAGATAAAGGAAAAGAGGCAGCAGGAGCAGAAAGTGCCCTTTCAACGGAAGGCCTCAAGAAAGGTGACAAAGTTGAGGCCGAGATCTTTATTGTTGTATCCGCCTTCCATCATAATGGCTGCCGGTATGCCCAGAATAGCGATTCGGCGTCCAATCTCGCGGATGCCCGGCGTAGTCACTTTGATACGTCCCAGAGGGTCGCTATCGTAGATATCCATGCCTGCGGATATCAAAAGCCACCTCGGAGAGTATTCGCGGATCAGAGCCAGGGCATGGTCGAGGACGCCCAGGTAGGCGGAATCACCCGTTCCGGCAGAGAGAGGAAAATTGTGATGGAAGCCCTCCCCGGCGCCTGTGCCTCGTTCTGCGGCATGGCCCGAAAAGTAAGGGTATTCTTCGGATGGATCCGCATGGATGGAAATCGTCAGTACATCGGGGCGATCAAAGAAGATCTCCTGGGTTCCATTCCCGGCGTGGTAGTCGATGTCCAGGATGGCAACTTTTCCATCCCTGCTCAGCCAGTTTGCGGTAACGGCTGCGTTATTGAGATAGCAATAGCCTCCGCAGTTGGCCCGCCCGGCATGATGTCCCGGAGGCCGGGTAAGGGCGAAGGATGAGTGTTCGCCGTTCAGGATGGCCTGGGCGGCGCTCAGACCACAATCCACAGAAGCCAGCGCGGCCCTGTAGGTACCCTCCACAATGGGGGCGCTCAAATCCATCATATAGTAACCAGCCCGGCCGAGAAGAGATGCCGGTGGCTGCACCTGCATGCGAAGAGCGAATGTGGCTGGCAGGAGGGCAGCACGATCCCCATCCGTCAATGGAGCAGGCTCCGCAGAAACCCATTCATCCCAGGCTGAGGCGAGGAAATTCAAATAGCCCGGATCATGCACAGCTCGAACAGGCTCCATCCCGAATTCCATGGGTGCGGAAATTTCTGCCCATCCGGTCTGCTGCAATGCGGTGAGGACGCGATGAGCCCTGTCAGGCGACTCCAGATAGGGAACGCGGACACCTCCATCGAAGACTTCAAATGGTGGAAAATGCAGGTTGTGGGTATCGGAGTAAAATATTCTCATCATGAGATTATTCTACAGCAAGTCTGAGGATGCGGAAAACCTCGCACGCATCCCATACATCTAAAACGGAGGGATGATGGAAACATTGGAGGCAATTCACAGCCGGCATTCAATCAAGGTGGTAAAACCGGACCCCCTGCCGCGTGAATTGATCGAGCAAATCCTGAGTGCAGCCGTTCAGGCGCCCAACCATCACCATGTAAGGCCATGGAGATTCGTGGTGTTGACCGGGGAGGCCCGAAACCGCTTGGGAGATGTGATGGCTGCTTCGCAGGCCCAGAGGAGGCCCGAACTACCACCGGAGACATTCAACAAGACCCGGGGGCTGCCCCTGCGTGCTCCGGTTTTGATCGCGTTGGGGGTGGATAAGCCGCACCTCCCAACCGTCATCGAGATAGAAAACCTAAGCGCGGCTTCGGCAGCTGGGGAGAATCTTTTACTTGCGGCTCATGCCCTTGGCTTGGGCGGGATGTGGCGCACCGGTGAATGGGCAAGCGATGCCAAAGTGAAGGAGTTCCTGGGTTTTTCCCCGGATCAATATATTGCGGGCTTTTTCTATATCGGCTGGCCCGATACTGCAATCGAATATCCAGCCCGCCCCGGGTTCGAGGATCGCACGATCTGGATGGATTCATGAGAAATTAGCGGCAAAATTCGAGAGCAGAAGCCAGATACACATCTGCGCAAGCCTGCACGCTGGCGAGGTCCACCCACTCCTCAGCGGCATGTGCGCCTTCTCCAGAAGGACCGAAAAGCAGCGAAGGTATGCCTGCGGCGGAAAGCAGGGCTGCATCCGTCCAGAATGGGACTCCGGCGACCTCTGCTTCCCTGCCCAGAACGCGTTCGCAGGCTGATCGAACGACTCTTGCAATCTCCGCATCAGGATTGGTCTCCAACGCAGAACGGTGCAGGTCAAGCCGGACTTCGGCGTTGAAGGTAGGGTCGAGGGCTTGCAGCTTTTGGATGATGCGGGTGATCTCGCCTCGGACCCGCTCCGGGGTCTCACCAGGAAGAGTGCGCCTTTCCACCCAAAGCCGGCAGCTTTCGGGATAGCTGGACTTTTCCTGCCCGCCCTGGATCAAGGAGGCGTGCAGGGAGCCACTTTTCAGAAGTGGATGGGCGGGATATGCGCAAAGTTCCTGATTGAGATCTTCCAATTCCTTCAATACCTGACCCATTTTGAAAATGGCATCCACGCCCAGGTCGGGTCGTGAGCCATGGGCCGCCCGGCCAAGCGTTTCCAATTCCAGCCAGACAAAACCTCGGTGGGCCAGTATTATCCGAAGCTCCGTGAATTCAGCGATGATGGCTCCGTCGGCATGGAAGCGTTTCGCCAGGTCCAGTGTGCCCAGACTGGCGTATTCCTCATCGATCACGGCGGTCAGGATCACGTCCCCGCGCAATTGCTCTCTGCGGAGGCGTGAAATTGCCCACATGCAGGCAGTCAGCCCTCCTTTCATATCATAGGCGCCGCGTCCATAAAGACGGCCCGCCTCCAATCGAGGCTGCCAGCCTGCCGACATGCTGGAATTTCCCACTGTGTCCATATGGCCATTGAGCAGAAGAGTTTTTCCACCACCCGTGCCGCGGGCAATCCCAATCACATTGGGACGGCCGGTGATGGTCTCGACCATTCGGACCTCAAGCCCGGCCTGTTCCAGCCAGCGAGCGATATACGCCGCGATCTCGCCTTCCCCAGGCGAGCCGGGGATCAGTTCCGGGTTGACCGAGTTGATGGCAACCAGATCGAACAGGAGTTGATCGATGTCGTTAATCATAGAATGAGGATTTTACCTGATTGACAGACAGTAGATTCTCAAATATAAGAATCCCATCAAATCCCCGAGGAGGCGTCCTGTGTTGGCAATCCCATACTTTTCCGAGATAGGTCCGGATACCGGTCTGGCGTGGATATTATGGCTGGGGCTTGGTATTCTTTTCCTGGTGGTGCTGGTCGGTTGGGCAGTCAGCCGCAATAAGGGCGATTAGATGGAGAAACGGCTCCCAGGATTGGGAGCCGTTTTGTCAGAAACTGAAATAACGGGCCATGCCCATCAGTGCCGCAGCCAGTAACAGGAACCACGCATTAATCGATCCGGTAATTCTCAGGCGGCTCTGGATCGCAACCAACCGGGTGGACTGCGCTGCGGTAGGTTTTCCCTGGATCTCCTGCCCGAGAGCAGCCAGCTCAGTATTGCCTCTGGCCGCCATGATACCCGCGATGAAGGCAATCAAGCCAGAGAGCGCGCCCAGACTAAACCCGATCCCCGGGCCGGAGCCAAGCCAGGCAGAGGTGAAGCCGCCGGAATCGATCCAAAAGAGTATGGCTCCTGCCAGGATGGTCAATCCAGCCGCCGATGCCAGGACCATCGTAAGGCGGGTTTTTCCCATTAGATAGCCCATAAATTTTTGACCGGCCTCGCCGTTGGCGCCTATGGCGGGAGTAACGAAGAAGAAAAGCACCAATGCGGCCCCCGCCCAAAATGCCCCGCCCACAACGTGAATCAATCTTAATAAAACCATTAAATAGTTCATTTTCATCTCTCCTTCCGACGACGAAATATACCACCATTTTTATCCAAAATGACTGAACACATAAACATATTTCAGGTGATGAGCGCAAGAAAATATCGTGACGAAATTCACTTGTCGGTGATCAAGAATCGTCCTATATTGGTCATACCGCCCCAGGCGGGATTTTGTATTCCCCATCAAATCGGAAAGGATCCGTATGAAGCGCATTGTGGTTCTTCTCTCATTGCTGGCGATGACCAGCCTGATGCTTTCGGCATGCAGTGGAGCGCCCAAGGCCGCCAATCACCTGGAAGCGATCAAGCAGGCCGGGGTCATCAAGGTTGGCACCTCGGCGGACTACCCGCCCTTCGAATCGGTGGACGCCAGTGGCAATAAAGTCGGTTTTGACATCGATCTGATGACGGAGATTGCCAGCCGTCTTGGTGTCAAATTGGAATGGGTGGACATGCCGTTCGACAGTCTGATCGCAGCTGTACAGGAAGGCAAGATCGATGCGTCGATCTCGGCCTTCAACTATAGCGAAGAGCGCGATCAGACCATTGACTTTTCAGAGGCCTACTACACCTCTGAAGATGCCTTCACCGTGGCTGAGGGTTTCACCGGCAGCATCGTAAAGCCGGAGGACGTGGCAGCCTACAAGGTCGGCGTGCAGACAGGCACCACTCAGGATGGCTGGCTGACGGATACACTGGTCGCGGGCGGCAGCTTGAAAGAGGAGAACCTCTTCCGCTATGACCGGGTGGACCAGGCCATGCTGGACCTTAAGAATGGTCGAATCGATGTGATGATGTCGGACTATGTCCCTGCGAAAGCCCTGGCCGGGCAATTGGGGGGCCTAAAGATAGTCTATCAGGGCGTTCTTTCCTCCGGCCCGATGAACATCGTCATTCCAAACGGAGATGTAGAACTCCAGACAGCCATCAACGGGATCATCAAGCAGCTTCAGGGTGAAGGCTTTGTGAATGGTCTGGCTGAAAAATACTTCGCGGAATGAAAAAATCCCCGGGGCGCAGATCATTCTGCGCCCCGGTTGCTTATCCGGCCGCCCGCCCATGCAAACATTATGTTGAGCAATTTTGTCTCTTATATCCTCCAGGGAACGGCCATTACGGTCGCTGTAACGCTCGTGGCCCTGCCCTTTGGCCTGGGGTTGGGTTTATCCATGGCACTCCTGCATACCTATGGGGGAAAGGTGATCTACCGGATGGCGTCCGTTTACAGCCTGCTGCTGCGCGGGGTGCCTCCGATCGTCCTGCTGTTCATCCTCTATTTCATTCTTTCCGGTGATTGGATCAACCTTTCGCCCTTCTGGGCGGGATCTCTCTCACTCGGTATCGTAAGCAGCGCCTACCAGATGGAGATTCTGCGTGGAGCACTTCTGGCCGTGGGAGGCGGGCAGATGATCGCGGCCCGGGCGGTGGGTATGAGCCGCATGCAGGCCATCCGCTATATCGTCCTGCCACAAGCCTTGCGGCTGGCAATTCCGCCATGGTCCAACGAGGCCTCCATCGTTTTGAAGGATTCTTCCCTGGTCTATGCCCTGGGAGTGCCAGAGATCCTGCGACGCGCCCAACAGCTCTCCGCAACCACCCAACAACCATTCCTTGCATACGGCACAGCCGCCATCATATATTTTGTACTGGTCTTTGCCACCAACCGGGCGCTGGAGTACCTTTCCGGGCGATCCCGGCTTCCGATACATTCCTGATGGAGTTCCAATGGCCGATGTCATTCTGGAAGCTCGAAATCTGACCAAAATCTACGGGCAGAACATAATTTTCAAGGACATCAACCTCAAAGTGGCCGAGGGTGAGACGATCGTGCTAATCGGTCCCAGCGGCACCGGCAAGAGCACACTGCTTCGCTGCATGAACCTGCTCACCAGCGTGGATGAAGGAGCTGTATTCCTTGACGGAAAACAGATCACCAGACCGGCCAAACACGAAGGTCGAAAGCTCCGGGATGGAAGGAAGATCAGTTTGCCGGGCTACAGCGAAGACGAGGTTCGGCAGCATATTGGCATGGTCTTCCAGAATTTCCTGCTCTTCAGTCATCTTACCGCCCTGGATAATGTGATGATCGGCCTTTTACGCGTCAGGAAACTTTCCAGAGAAAAAGCCGGAGCCAAGGCGATGGATGAGTTGGCGCGCGTAGGGCTGGGAGACCATGCCGGCCATTACCCGGGGCAGCTTTCTGGAGGCCAACAGCAGCGCGTAGCTATAGCTCGGGCGTTGGCGATGGACCCGCGTGTCATCCTGTTCGATGAGCCAACATCGGCTTTGGATCCCGAACTGATCGGTGAAGTGCTGGGGGTGATGGAGAAACTGGCCCGGGATCGAATGACCATGGTTGTCGTGACGCATGAAATGGGCTTTGCCCGCGAAGTAGCGGACCGTATTGTTTTTATGGAGAAGGGTGGTATTGTGGAGGAAGGTTCGCCGGACGAACTCTTCCTTCACCCCAAACATGATCGCACACGCGAATTCCTTTGGAAGATCACGGAATTATACGGGAAGAAGGAAAAGGGCACCGCAGAATGAATGATTTTCCAACCTTCTTCATCCGCTTTCTGCCGGACCTTCTGAACGGTGCGGGGTTGACACTGCTTCTGACACTTGAGGGACTCGCTGCGGGGTTTGTGCTTGGCCTGTTGGCGTCCCTGGCGCGAGTCTATGGCGGAAGGCTGTGGAGGAGTTTGGCGGTCGGGTATATCGAGTTGTTCCGCGGCACTCCATTGCTTGTACAGCTTTTTCTGATCTATTATGGCCTGCCTGGTCTGGGGATCACGCTTTCACGTGAACTCTCAGCCTTTCTGGCACTGGGGTTGAACAGCGGTGCGTATCAGGCCGAATATCTGCGAGGCTCCATCCTGGCGATCGGGGAGGGGCAAATGATGGCTGGCCGCTCGATCGGAATGTCGCGTTGGAAGACCATCAGGTATGTCATCCTACCCCAGGCTCTCAGGCTGGCTATCCCTGCCTGGTCAAATGAACCGGTCTCGCTGCTAAAATCCACGGCTGTGGTTTTCCTGATCGCGGTGCCCGAATTAATGGCCAAGGCCAAATCCATTGCAGCCAGGA
>CAYMQX010000111.1:0-8512 GCA_964392495.1 uncultured Anaerolineaceae bacterium | reverse complement strand
TTCTGGGACTTCCAAACTATTGATGATACACCCTCTCACAATTCAAGGCGGGTAAAGTCGGCCCATCCCGGCTGCGATCCGCCATTTTCATTGCAGGAATTATAAACACTATGGATGAATGGCGCATGAATTCAGTCGTCAGCCAGGCCTGCCTTCGCCCGTCACATGGAATGCGCGGACCGTCACGCAAAATCATGACCTTTGTCGTCCGATTAAATGACATTAGAGCCTTCGCCCGTGCGGTTCCTTTGAGTATCATCAAATAAGCCATGTAGCATTAGTCATTCCGGAGGCATCATGCAGGCAGTGCCAAGCGAGTTTTTGGAGATAGATCGCAAGGAACGGGCCAACCGCCCCTTCTTTGACCTCGATCTGCGCCCGCCTCAGGAACGCACCTGCGATTTTGAGGATGTGGTCATCTCCTTCGACCCCGAACGGGCGATGGTGGAAGCTGCTCGCTGCATTCATTGTCCCGACCCCGCCCCATGCATGCTGGCCTGCCCCCCTCACAACGACATCCCCTCCGCTATGTGGCTCATTGAACAGGGACGCTTCTCCGAAGCGGCCGAGATCTATCACAAGACTTCGTCCCTGCCCGAAATATGCGGCCGTGTTTGTCCTCATGAGGCCCTGTGCCAGGGCTCCTGTGTCCTCAACAAGCACCACCAGCCCGTCCTGACCGGCGCCTTGGAAACCTTCGCGGTCGATTACCAACGCAAGGTCTCCGGTTATGTCATTCCGGTCGGCACACCCACCGGCAAGCGCGTGGCGATCATCGGATCGGGGCCGGCAGGCCTGGCCTGCGCCGAGCAGTTGGTTCGCCTGGGCCACGAGCCGACAATCTTTGAATCCAAGCCCGCGCCCGGCGGCCTGCTGGTTTATGGCATTCCGAACTTCAAACTTCCCAAGGATGTCTGGCTCGAAAAATGGGGCGAATTCGAGCGCGCCGGTGTCCACTTCATCCCCAATACCTACATCGGACGCGATAAGACCATCGAGGGACTCTTCCAGGGTGGTTTCGAGGCCGTCTTCATCGGCGTGGGATCCGAGATCGACGCCAAGATGGAAGACACCCCCGGCACAGACCTTCCCGGCGTTTACGAGGCCACCGATTTTCTCATTCGCGGCAACGTGGAACCCAACCTGCTGCCCGCCGAGATGCGCAAGCCTCTCGAACTGGGCCGCCGCGTAGTTGTGATCGGCGGCGGCGATACCGCCTCCGATTGTCTGCGCACTGCCCTGCGCCTCGGCTCCGAGGAGGTCACCTGCCTCTATCGCCGTACCGAGCGCGAGATGCCCGGCGGCAAGAAGGACCGCCAGATGGCCAAGGACGAGGGCGCGCGTTACCGCTTCCTCACCCAGCCGGTGAAGTTTATCTCCGGTCAGGATGGCCGCCTGGCCGCCGTGGAGTGCATCGAGATGAAACTCGGTGAGCCGGATGCGAAAGGCCGCCGCCGTCCCGTCCCGGTGGAAGGCTCCAATTTCAGCGTGGCCTGCGATACCGCCATCCTGGCCCTGGGCTACTGGCCCGATCCGATCATCAGCAAGACCACCCCCGAACTGGAAACCCACGACTGGGGTCTCATCACCGTCAAGGACAAGTCCACCGGTGCCACCTCCCTCCCCGGCGTCTTCTCCGGTGGAGACTGCGTGACCGGACCCGATCTCGTCGTTACCGCCATGGTCGCAGGCCGCAAGGCTGCCAGGGCCATAGACGATTACCTGAAAACCAAATAACCCGCCAAAAACCATCCCAGGCAGCGGCACGACCTTTTTTGAGAAGGGTACTGGTGCAGACCAGGGTGCCGGGCGCATGGCCCACGCAGAGACATATGGTCGATGCCGCACACGCCAAAGGATGAGTTACTCCGCCGAGGGCATGTCGAGTCAGGACACGGTTTATACCGTGTCCTGACGCATTAAACAGGGAATTGCCCTACATTAAAAAATCTCCCCCACCGGGGAATTCGTTAAATAAAAACCGGCGAAGCCGGGAGACCTCGCCGTTCTCCTCCGTTCTTGCTGGTCAAAAGCTGCGCTGGAAAAATTGAACCGGTAATATGGCTTCAGAGGGCTTGCCTCTGCTCCCGGCTTACGGCCATGCCTGGATTATCCCACACAGAGCCTGGGGGTCAATCCAATGGATACGGTACGTTTGCCCGGGGTTTAGTCTGCCCGGCGGGAGGGCTGGCGGCCTTGCAGCAGCCAATCTTCCAAGGCGTTCTGCAGCACCTGGCGGCACTCCTCGAACTCTTTGGCATGCGCCCAGACCCCGCTGAAGCCCGGGATCATCCCATAGCATTCGCCATCTTCGCCAATCTCATATTCGGCTGTCAGCATGATATTCTGTATATACTCTGGAAGCACTCGCACCTCGGAAGCGCATTATAACGCAGGCGCTACCCCGAAAGCCCCATCCATTTTTCCCAGATAGGTCTTCCGATCACGGAAGTATCTCACTTGTATTCCAGAGAAACACCTCGCCCGAACTGTATGCGAAATCATACCCGCCGGAGAGCAGCAAAGTTCCATCATCACTGAACTGGATGGAGAAAATGGGCGTCTTGTGTCCTTCCAGGGTGTGAACCAGTTCGCCATGGTAGTTGTTCCAAAGTTCTATCACGGATGCGCCCGGCCGGGTCTTGACGAGCGCGGTGAACTCGATCCGTGGAATGAAAGCGGAAGCCTGATCCACCTGGAACGGGAACGTCCTTGGCACGCTAAAATCTCCTGTTGTCAGATTGACGACATTCTGCGAATGGCTGCCGCTGAAGTATAGGAATCCACCATATTCCCGGGCAAGGCTGAAACTCATGCTGCGTGGGGCCTCGCAGGTCGCGTCAATGGTATGAGCCGCCTGGCCGGCTTTCAAGTCCCAGATGGTCAGCCCGCCTGAACTTTCTCCGATCGCCAGAAATTCGCCTTTCGGATCAAATCCAAGGCAGGTGAACGCATTATCCGGGTGGCCTTCAATGATGACCGGAGTCCAATCCATCCACGGCCCTTCAGGGGCCTTTGTCATATCCCAAAGCCCCGTCCCGTGTCCGCGCGAGCCGGCGGCCAACCAGTCGCCTTGAGGGCTGAACACCACGTTGTTCACCTCCGGCATGAACAATTGACCCACAAGATCGCCCGTCAGGATATCAGCAACAAAGACACTCCCCTTCTCCAGAGATATTGCTATCCGGCTTCCATCTCTGGTAAAGGCGATATCCATCACGCACTCATCGAGCCCAAGCGGAAATTCCTTTAAGACCGCGAGACTGCGCGTATCCCAGAGCCGCACAGCCCCCCGGCAGTTCCCACTGGCCGCAACGGTGGCCGCGGGTGAGAACGCCACCACCGTACCAAAATTCTCCATGCCAGGCAGAGCAATCGGTTCAAAAGGAGTCAGTGTTAAGGCAGCTTCTGTGGGGGCAGGCGCCTGTGTGGAAACCCCGGCTTGTTGCGCAGACCGGGTGGGTTCGGGTGCAGGAGTATCATCCCGCTTTGGGATCAGGGCCGGGTCCAATGGCAGCGCCGGGGAATCCAGAAAATGCAGGAAGTACGATCTCTTTTCCTCTGGAACGATCGCCAGCAGGAGGAAGCTTTCCGGCGCTTCACCCGAATCAAACACTTCGATCAACTGGACCGGATTGCTCGCGCCGCTCTCGTCCGTGATGCCAAGCCCGGGGATTCCCTCAGGCCTATGTAAAGTCACCGGGGCCTGCGGGCCGCTTGAGTCAAGCACAGGAATGGGATTTCGGGACGTATCACAGCGGAAGACGGCGATCAATAATTGGGATTTCGCAGGGGCGGTGCGTGTCTCCCGTCCCATGATCTCGATGGACTTCACAAAAGCAACTTCCGTGAGTGTCCATTGGGCCGGGCCACGTTTTATGGTCAGGCTGGCAGGGATCTCCGCTTTGGTCGGCGCCGCGACCACCTGGGCAGGCTCATCGGCGGTCCTTGCCTCCCAGTGACGGATGGCCAGCAGCGCGAAGACCAGCACGAGAGCCGCGCCGCCCGCGATCATCCACCATTTAGGAGCAAGTCGCGCCGCCGGTTTTGAGGCGGGAACGGCTGAGTCAGGCATCGCTGGAATTGCGCTCTGGGCCGCCTGGACGACCGGTCTTTTTACCTCCGCGGGGACCGGAGCAGCAGGTTTTATCGCAGAAGCAGCCGGAGCAGCTTTGGGCTTCGCTGGTTTGGGCTTTTTGGGTGCGGCGGTCAACGGCGGAGGGGGCGGGAGGGCGGCCAGGTCGAACCGATCAAAGGTGTTGTTCTTGCAGCGCGGGCAGAGGTACTTGGTGGCGCAGGTCTGGCAGATTCGTGTCCCGCATTTCCTGCAGGCGTAGGCAGTGTGCGCAAGGTCTGGCTTCTCGAACATCGCGCTTAGAGCCTCATCGCCAAAACCAATGGAGATGCCGCCGCGGCGGGGCATATAGAGTTTGTGATGGCACAGCGGGCACGAGGTTGGTTCAACTGTTGGTTCCGCCGTTTTTTCTTCAGTTTTGGTCTCAACCGACCCTTTGGAGGTCTTCAGACCAAGAGCACGGGCGATCTCCTCCTCCTCGTTCTCCTGTACCTCATCGGGTGAGAGAGACGCTTCCGCCTGGGCGGTGGAGTAGGAGAAGTTCAACAATAACCCGCAGGGAGGAGCGGTATAGCGCCCATCCACTGCTTCTGCCAGGGCCAGCCGCTTCAGAGTCGAGGATGAATCCACGCGCACAAGTTTCAAAGGTTCGGGGGCAAAATACTGGCGCCGTCCCTGTATGAAGGCATTTCCGAGCGCCTTGGTGGTGAAGATCATGAGATGCGGCTGGCTGTTTCCCTGCGGAGCTCCCTGCATCGGTCTGTCCTCATAGCAAAGGAGCCAGCAAAAAGCCTTGGAGGCAGGCTGCTGGCGCAGCCCGGCGATGATCTCCTCAGCAGTATTGCCTGAGATTCCGTTTCCATTCCCGGGAATATTACCTTCTTCCATCATGCCCTCCTGATCTTTAGCGCTGGAAAGAGGCGTATTTCAATCCAATGGATTGTGAATTATTATACAATTATATGCCATCCGACATGATGGGACAATATAGAATACATTACAAGACCAAAAGGCCGCCTCCCAGAACCGTCCTCTCCCCCATGTATAATTCCTGCATGTTCTCCCGTCTGGCTCACTGGCTGGAATGGCTATTTTTCCTTATCGTTACAGCGGCGCTGCTGGGCGGAGGCGCACCTTCACTGATAGATGAGACCGATCGGGTCCGTAAATACACCAGCGCCATCGAGTTCGATTACGTCCACTGGATGCTGGGCGCGCTGACCCTTAAACTGGAACAGGGCGCCGTGGGCATCCCCGGCTATCTTGACCGCGCCGCGGGTCATCGGAGCGTCACCGAATACCTGCGGGTCACACAGCAGGTGATCGATGGCGAGGCCGCCCTGCAGCGCATTTATGCGGATGCCTCCGTACAGGATAAGGAGGTGGCTTCCCAGAAGGTGCGCTCCCAATTGGAGGAGAACTATGCCCGACAGGCCGTCCTCGCTCCATTGGCGGAGGCCGTACTTCAGGATCAGATCATGCAGATCCTCGCGGAGCAGGGCCTCACCACCCTCGGACAGCCGGTTCCGGATGTGCTTTACCATTCCTCTCCGCTGCCCAATGCCCTCATCGTCTCCAGTCGCAGCATCATCGAACAGATTGCAAACATCTCGGTCAGTGCCGGCCTGCCCATCGACGAACAGGAGTCGCTGGAGAGGCGCGTGGATGCGGGCCTGGATGTCAGCTCGCTGGTGGTGCCGGTCGGCGGGATCGGCGTCTACCCCACCATGGTGATGCGCACCTCCTCCCTGTCCTGGCTGTTGGACACCATCTCCCATGAGTGGACGCACAATTATCTCAACCTCCGCCCGCTGGGATTGCAATACGACAGTACTCCCGAGATGCGTACCATGAATGAGACCACCGCCTCCATTGCCGGGAACGAGATCGGGCAACTGGTACTTGAAAGATATTATCCCGAACTGGCGTGGACCGGTCCCCGGATGTCAGGCTCCATTTCCCACCGTCTTGACCATCCGGATCCCGGCGATCTGCCGCGCCCGGTCTTTGATTTCCGCCTCGAGATGCACACCACGCGCGTGCATGTGGATGACCTGCTCGCCCGGGGACGAGTGGAGGAAGCCGAGGTCTACATGAAGGACCGGCAGCAGCTCTTCCTGAAGAACGGATACCTGATCCGCAAATTGAATCAAGCCTATTTCGCCTTCTATGGCGCGTATGCCGATGTGCCTGGCGGGGCAGCCGGCGAAGACCCGGTCGGGCCTGCCGTGCGCCTGCTGCGGCAGGAAAGCCCCAGCCTGGCCGCGTTTGTCAACCGCATCTCCTGGATGTCCAGTTTTGATGAACTGAAAGAAGCCGTAAATGAAAAATAGTTCCACCGCCTCGCACAGGCCCGCCTTCCTCACCCTCGCTGGCCTCCTCGCAGGTTTGGGGCTGCTGCTGTCCGCCTGCAGTTCACCGGAGCCCTCCGCCCCTGCCTCCACCCTGACCGTTCCTCCCGCCAGCACAGCCTCGACCGGGACCCTTGCCCCCACACTTCCGGTGCGCGGCTGCTCCGTTTCCAGCCCCGAACCCACCCTGGAGCCGGTCAGCCTTGTCCCCGCGGTGACGGAGGTGGACTTTACCGTGGGTCCGGCGGAGAGCGTTGTCAGCATGGTGGAATACTGCGATTTTCAAGCGCCCATCTGCCGCTCCATGGCCGCGGTTGTCAGCAACCTGATCCACGATCATCCGAAGGATATCCGTTTCACCTTCCGTCCTGTGCCGCTTGTGGGACGCCTGGATAAAACCGAACTGGCCGTACAGGCGGCCCTCTCGGCAGGTGACCAGGATCACTTCTGGGAGATGTACGACCTGCTTTTTCAGCGTTCGGAGGAATGGGACAGTCTCACACCCGCAGACTTTAAGGTTTGGTTGAAAGACCACTCCCTGGGTCTGGGTCTTGACCCCGATCGTTTTGCCTCAGACCTGGAAAGCCAGGCCACCCTGGAGCGGACCCAGGCGCTTTACGCCGCGGGCCAAAGCTTCGGACTGCAATCCGTGCCTCTGCTGCTGATCAATGGTCAGCCACAGCCCACTTTCGCCCTGGGTTACGATACGCTTAACTCCAATATTAGTCTGCTTGTCCTGGCAAAGAGGCAGTTCACGGAATGCCCGCCTTTCTCCATCGATCCCTCCAAACGTTATATCGCCACGCTGCACACGGAAAAAGGGGAGGTCCTGATCGAACTCTTCCCCGGTCAAGCCCCCCTGGCCGTGAACTCCTTCGTATACCTTGCGCAGCACGGCTGGTTCGATGACATCACTTTCCATCGCGTCATCCCCGGCAGCCTTGTACAGACCGGCGATCCCAGCGGCACGGGTCGCGGCAATCCCGGCTACTTCTTTGCAGACGAGATCAACCCCGACCTGAAGTTCGATGCGCCTGGCCTGGTCGGCATGGCCAACCAGGGGCCCGGGACCAACGGCAGCCAGTTCTTTATCACACTCGCGGCCGCTCCGCAGTTCAATGGCGGCTATACCATCTTCGGGCGGGTCCTGGATGGGTTGGACACCTTGAAGAAGCTGACCCCTCGCGACCCTCAGGAGGACCCGCGCCTGCCTCCCGGCGACCGGCTGCTTAGTGTCGAGGTCATGGTGGAATAATCCCCGGCGCCCGGCGGGTCCGGGCGTGATACTATTCAAAGGATGAGCTTCCAGACTTCCTCCCCCATCGCACGCGACGGCGACCTGGCCCAATTGGTGGGCCTCCGCCACAAACACTTCATCCTCACCCTGAAGGCCGGGGCGGAATTCCAGACCCACCGCGGCGTGCTCCAGCATGATGACCTGATCGGCAGGCCCTGGGGCTCACAGGTCTTCAGCCACCTGGGCGCCCCTTTCTTCCTGCTCCAACCTTCCCTGGCCGACCTGCTGATCGACCTGCCGCGCAATTCCCAGATCCTTTATCCAAAGGATATCGGCTTCATCCTGGTGACGATGGGCATCGTCCCGGGCATGACTGTGATGGAGGCCGGTACCGGCAGCGGGTCCATGACGATCGCATTGGCCTCCGCGGTGGGAGACAAAGGCCGGGTCATTTCCTACGAGCAGCGCGAGGATATGCAGAACCTGGCCCGCAAAAACCTGGAACGCGTGGGGCTTGCCAGCCACGTGGACTTCAAGCTACGTGATATCGCTTCAGGCTTTGATGAGACCGATGTGGATGCCTTTTTCCTGGATGTGCCCAACCCCTATGATTACATCCCACAGGTGCGCGCAGCCCTCAAACCGGGCGGTTTCCTGTGCTCCCTAAGCCCTACTTTTAATCAGGTGGAAAAGACCCTTTACACCCTGCGCCGCAACCATTTCGCCTTTATTGAGACCTGCGAGCTGCTGCTGCGCTATTTTAAATCCGAGCCCAGCCGCATCCGTCCCACTGACCGGATGGTTGCGCATACGGGCTTCCTGATCTTTGCCCGCCGCATCGAACCAGGC
>CAYMQX010000110.1:0-8515 GCA_964392495.1 uncultured Anaerolineaceae bacterium | reverse complement strand
GGCCAGGAGGATGACGATGACGATCAGTGTCGTGATTTCCATGGCCGCCGCTCAGGTCATCTTCACAACAATATCGGCGATGACATTGGCGGCCTCATCGCCCATGTCCGCGGCGTTGCTCAGGTGGCGGTACACCTCGCGCTGTTTGAGCATCCGGGTGATGTCCTGGATATCCTTGGGATCGGTAAAAAGGTCCGCCAGGGCTTCGCGATAGACCCCCTCCACGCGGTTCTCCAGCGCCTTGGCACGCTGGGCATGTTCCCCCGCCACGCGCGCGTGTCCCTCCAGGCGGCTGACCGCCATATACAGCTCATAGGCGGCGTCCCGCAGCAGCGAGGCGATGCGGCGCATGTGGGGCGTGGGTTCCACGTTCAGGATCTCCATCTCATCCGCAGTGGAGTAGGCATAGTCCAGCACATCGTCAATGGCGCGGGAGAGGGCGAAAATATCCTCCCGGTCCATGGGGGTGACGAAGGTGCGGTTCAGCTCATCGATCAGGATGCGGCGGACCTCATCGGCCTGCTTTTCCTTCTCGCGCAGTTGTTCGGCAGCCGCGCCGTCCTTCTGCTCCATATAGGCTTTGAGGGCATCCAGGCCCTCCAGGCTGAGGCTGGCCTGGTCGTTGATCAGCTTGATGAATTTGTTCTGTTTCTTTTGCAGACTGAGCCGCATGTGTGCATTCCCTCCCTTTACCCGCGATCCGCGCCGCGGAAACAGCCGTGCCCGGCAAGCTTTTTGAGCGCGGCCAGCACCTCGCCCGGCGTATTGGCGGGGTGCAGCTCCAGGGTGCGCAGCGCTCCGGCAGGCAGCCAGGAGGCCAGCCTGTCGAAATCCACTTCTCCGCGCCCGGGCGCGAGATGGTCGGTCACGGCGATCACGTCATGCAGGTGGGTTTCGATCATGCGGTGGGCAAAACGGCGCAGCCAGCCCTCCTGCGGGTGGAAGCCCAGCCGGTCCAGCGCCTGCGCGTGACCGGCGTCATATACAAAGCCCAGGCGCTCCGGTCCGGCCAACCCCAGGAGCATCTCCATCTCATCGGGAGAGGGGATATCAAAGAAATGGTAGCGGTTCTCCAGTCCGAGGCGCACCCCGGTATCGGCTGCAGCCTCCAGCAGCTCCATCAGGCTGAGCTGCACCGCCTCCAGGCAGGGGCCGATGCGCGCGGCGCGCGCCGCGCGCATTTTCTCCTGGATGTCCTGGAAGGCCACGCTGTCCTTCCCACCCGCATCCAGGAGCCGGCGCAATTGACTCTCATCGGTCATGTCCGGCGAGACCAGTCCGCAGTGGACGACCACCACGGGCAGGCGCAGCCGGGCCGCCATCTCCACTGTGCGGCGGATGGCTTCCACGCCGCGCCTGCGCTGCTCCTCATCCGGCGAAGAAATGACCCAGCCGCGCTGCTTGAGTTCCTCCACCGATACATCCGCCGGGCAGGGCTCATGCAGGCTGCTGATGGGCAGCTCCTCAAGCTCCAGCCCCTGCAGCATGGAAGAGTCGATCTGATGGTTAAGCTCGACACCTGCGAAACCCATCCGGCGGGCCGCACGAAAAAAGTCGGCAAGCCCGGGAAAGTTATGCTGGCGCCACATCGTGGAAAGGGAAGCCGGGTATCTCGTCTTCGGCTCAGGCTCGGAGCGCGGCGGGAACAGGTCCAGCAGCTCCCGCAGATTGTGGATGATATGGTCCGGCTGCTGCCCCTCCGGCGGCCTCCCCTCCCTGCGCGGATGGGGCATGATCACGGCGCCTGCAAACCCTGCGAGGCGCGCGGCTGCGAGGTCCCGCTCGAAGCGGTCCCCGATATAAGCGCAGCGCCCCGGTTCCACCTCCATCTGCCGGACGGCCTCCAGCAGAATATCCGCCCCGGGTTTCCGCATCCCCACCTCGCAGGAAAGCACCACGGTCTCGAAGCACCCGCGCAGGTCCATCTCCCGCAGCAGCTTGGGGATCTCCACGCTGCTGGTGGTGTTGCTGACCAGGCCCAGCCGGTAGCCGCGCCGGAAGAGTTCCAGCACGACCTCCTTCGTCTCCGGGAAGACCGGGCGGGTGGCGGTGGCGGAGCGCCAGAGCAGGTTCAGCTCGACGGCGAGGGGGGCGATCTTTTCGGCGGGCTGGTCGGGGAGCATCCACTGCGTCCACAAGCCCGGTTCATCCAGCTCGATCAGAGTCTGGCGGGCCCATTTGAAGTAGGCGCGCTCGCGCGCCACAAAAAGAGCCTCCCAGTCGCGGTCTTCGAGCGACAGGCGCTCCACGATCTTCCGGATGTACCGCTGGCGGGTGGGCGGATCGTTCGGAACCGAGTCTCGAAGCGTGCCCCCCATGTCAAATAAAATGGCGTCGATGCTTTGTATCATGTGGATGACCTGACCCTGATAAAGTTCAGGAAAGCAGGGGAAGCTTGAGCAGTTCCCCGAATCTATCAATGCAGATATCCGCTTCGGCGTCCTCGTCGCGGTTGAAGGCGATGGTCTGCATTCCCACCTGGCGTGCGCCTTCCAACTCGGTGGCTTTGTGTCCCACAAAGGCGGCCTGCGTGGGCGGAACGCCGAGCTGCCTGAGCGCCGCATGATAGATCTGCGGGTCGGGCTTGCGGGTGCCCACCTCCATCGAGGCGATGAACGAATCCCAGAGATGGCCGATGCCCGCGGATTCGAACCATTTCAACTTGGCATGCACCGGGTTGACCGAATCGGTCACGATGGCAAGCAGGTAGCCCCGCGCTTTAAGGGCCAGAAGCGTTTCGGTCACGCCTTCCATGAACTCGACGTTATGATCGTCGGCCTCCAGGACGCGCTTGCCGCGGGCGACGGCCTCCGGCGCGTGGACACCGTACAAATTCAGGAGCAGCTCGCGGTAGCGGTCCTGGTCGATCCGCCCCCGATAGGCCTGCTGCGCGAGGGCTTCGCGCTCCGCCGCATGGTTTTGGTCCGGCGGCAGCCCCAGTTCCTCCAGGAACGCCCTGAAGCCGGTCCCCTTCTCCGGGCGGTGGTAGAGGATATCGCCGGCATCGAAGAGCAGGGCGCGGATGGGGTGCGGTGGGACCTCGGGCTGTTTGCGGTTGAGTTCGGCTTTGACGATCTCCACAAGCTCCAGCATGTTACCGATGACGTGGTCGGGGACCGCGCCCGTGTCCTGCTCCCCGTGATCAAAATCATGGCGGATCTGCACCGCCAGACGGAAGCCCGCTTTGCGCGCCCCCAGGATATCGCGTGCGATGCGGTCGCCGACATACAGGCAGGCGCCGGTGGGGACGTTCGCCAGCCGGGCCGCATAATGAAAGATGGCCGGGTCGGGCTTGCGCCGGCCATATTCGCTGGAAAGGACAATGGGGTCAAAATAATGACGGATCCCATACCGGGAGAGGTTCTCCGGGACCTGGCCCCGGCTGTTCACATTGCTGATCAATCCGATCTTCAGCCCCAGGTTTTGGATTTCCTGCAATACGGCCGGCATTTCCGGCCTCATGGCGCGCTCATAGAAGGTGGTCTCAACGAGGAAGGCCAGTTGTTCGGCAGCAGCCTCCAGCTTTTGACGGTCCACAGGCAGACCGGCGAAAACATAGTCGGCCCACACACGCGCAGGCGGCAGTTCCTCCAGGCTGACAAGGCTCCACTGTTTGTAGCGCGCCAGTCCGTTCCGGATGCGCTCATAAAGCGCCTCCTCCTCCAGGCCCGGGTCGATGCCCGCCCCCCGGAGCGCCTCCCGCAGACCGCGGGTGGCAGCCAGCCCTGTCTCGCGATGGTAACCAAAGGTCTCGATCGTACCGCCCATGTCAAAGAATAGCGCCTGCAGACTCATGCTCACTGTACCTTTCAGGAAATTGGGGTCAAATATGCGGAATGATTCCCGGCCGATCATCCAACACCGCGGGCGTGGAGGCGTTGGTCCACGCCCGCGGTCTCACTCGATCGTATCTCTCAATTTATTTCGGGGCAGCCAGGTTCAGAAGATAGAAGTCGCGCCCGTTGATCAGGTTCTCATACGCATAGGTCTCGTCCATCATCCAGGTCATGGAGCGGATCTCCTCAAATGTCTTCATGCCCTCGGGGACGACATAGCTGCTGTCGGGGAAATAGGTCCCGAATTTGGCCCAGGGGTCGCGGCCCTCGGTCATGACGAAGTGGATGAAGAGCTTGGCTGCGTTGGGATGGGGAGCCTGGTTGAGCACGCCCACGTAGGACTGGTTCTGCACGCCCATGACCGGCTTCGCGCCCCAGCAGGGCTCGAAGGCCAGGTTGCCGTCCTGGACATCGGGGTAATTGGAGTAGGAGGTGAAGGCCATGTAGCTGTCCTTCATGCCGGGGGTGGCGAAAGCCGAGTCGACTTCATCGCCGCCGGGCTCGGGGATCGGTCCGTTCTGGGCGAAACGCTTCAGCCACAGCCATCCGGCATCCGGGGTGTCGGCATCCAGCACCGGCTCGGACCCGTAAAGCTCCACATAGGCGGCTTTCATGTCGTCGGCCTTGCTGGCGATGGTCAGGAGGATGCTGAGCGTGGACTCATCGTTGAGCGGGTCCTCGATGAAGACCTTGCCGGCCCACTTGGCGTCGGTCAGCTCCCAGAGATTGGTGACGGGGCAGGACTTGTTCAGTTCCGAGTTATAGGCAAGGACGCGGGTACCAAAGCGGCTCACCAGGAGGGGCTCCGTAAGCTCCGGCGCGATGGTGGCGGTCAGGTCACTGGGGACAAAGCGCCAGACGTACTGGTGAGGCATGACATTGCCGACCAGCTCGGCGCCGCCGCTGCTGAACCAGACATCGCCGGTGAAGGCGCCCGCCTGCTGCTCGCCCACCACCTTGGAGAGCACATCGTCGCCGCCCAGGTCAAAGCCTTCCATCTTGATCCCGGGGTACTTCTCCATGAAGGCGTCGGCTGCCTTGCCGACCTTGGAGGTATTGGCATAGACCAGGACGGAACCTTCCTTTATGGCCGCCGCTTCGATGGCAGCCCAATCCTGTTCGCCGGTGTCATACTGGCCCAACTGGTTGTCCTTCAACCACTGCTCCTGCGCCGTCAGCGGGGCTTCCACGGCCGGGGGCTCGGTGGCAGCCGCCGGAGGCTGGGTGGCAGCCGCCGGAGGCTGGGTGGCGGCCGGGGGTTGGGCCGCGCCGCTGCAGCCTGCCAGCAGGCTGAGCACAACCACGATCACGAAAATCTTTCCAAAGCTTTTCATTGCTTCTCCTTTATCAATGTGACGACAGACCACTTGCAGACCGGACAAGCATTTTGAATTGCAGGACCGTTCCTCCTTTCGGCTTTCACTGATCCGCGCAGGATCAAATATTCCATCCGTTTAATTTGCCCCCGGCAGGAGCGCGCCGCTTTCCCTGTCATACAGGTTGACGGTATCCGTGTCGAAGGTCAGCCAGATGCGGTCATCCATGCGGATCCTGCTGATCCCCATGACCTTGACGGTAAGCTCCAGGTCGCCGCGCTGGGCGATGATGGTGGAATCCGCCCCCGCGGGAAGCACCGAATACGCCAGAAACTCCACGCCTTCCTGAACGGGCTGCGTCGATACGTGGATATCCTCGGGCCGCACAGCCACCACGACGCGGCCCTCCGCCGCGTGTCCCGTCACGTTCAGTTCAAATTTCCCCAGGTCCACGCGCCCGCGTCCGCACATGCTGCCCTCCAGCAGGTTGACCTTGGGGTTGCCGATGAAATCGGCCACGAACAGGTTGGCGGGGAAGTGATAGACGCGGTCGGGGGAATCCACCTGCTGGAGGATCCCATCCTTCATCACCGCGATATTGGAGGACATGGTGAGCGCCTCCACCTGGTCATGTGTGACGTAGATGGTGGTGGCCCCGGAATCGTGATGCAGGCGCTTGAGCTCGGTGCGCATGTCCATGCGCAGGCGGGCGTCCAGGTTGGAGAGGGGCTCGTCCATCAGGAAGACCTTCGGGCGGTAGGCCAGCATGCGGGCCAGGGCGATGCGCTGCTGCTGCCCGCCGCTCATCTCGCGCGGATAGCGGTCCTCAAAGCCCTCCATCTGCACTTCCGCCAGGGATTCCTTGACGCGCTGGTCCATGTCCTTTTTGGACATCTTCTGGATCTCCAGCGCAAAGGTGATATTCTTGTAGACCGTCATGTGCGGCCAGAGGGCATAGTTCTGGAACACCAGGCCCAGGTCGCGCCCGCCGGGCGGCAGGGAGATGCCGCGGGCGTGCGAGAAAACCAGTTTCTCGCCGATGTAGATCTCGCCCTCGTTGGGGTCTTCCAGCCCGGCGATGCAGCGCAGGAGCGTGGTCTTGCCGCAGCCCGAAGGCCCCAGCAGGGTCAGGAAGCTGCCGGCTTCCACCTCCAGGCTGACATGATTGACCGCAGCCACGTTCCCGAATCTCTTGGTCAGGTCCTTAATGGTGATGGTGGTCGCCATGATCCATTCTCCTTACATTCCCAGGCCTTTTTTAAGACTGCCGCCGCGGAAGCGGCCAATGGCAAAGTTGCCGATCAGGACGAGCACGATCAGAATGATGATGACCGCATTGGCCTGCTGCTCATTGCCGTTCTCGATGTAGCGCATGGTCATGCTGGCCAGCACCGCAGTGGAGGGCGTCACCAGCAGGATGATGAGCGAAAGCTCGCGCATGGTGGTGATGAAGGTCAGCAGGAAGCCGGAGACGAACCCCGTACTGGTGAGCGGGAAGATGATGCGCACGAAGCGCCGCCAGGGACTGGCCCCGGCGACGGCTGCCGCCTCCTCCAGTTCGCGCCCCACCTGAAGCATGGCCGCGACCCCCGTCCGGGACGAATACGGGATGTGCTTGGCGACCGAGACCACCACCAGCAGGGCGAAGGTTCCATACAGGGCCGGGATGGGTCCCACCGGGCGCGAGAACATGGCAATATACACGGCGCCGAAGGCGATGCCGGGGATGACATAGGGGATGAAGGCCAACTGCTCCACGATCTTCGACAGCCGGGTCCCTCTTCCCTTGACGATGGCATACCCCAGCACCACGCCCAGCAGGGCCGTGAAGAACGCGGTGTTGAGGGCGAGCTTGATGGAGTTCCAGGCCCCGCGATAGATGGCCGGGTTGAGCAGCACCCCCGGATCGCCGTTATTGATCTTGAGATCGCTCTTCCCGATCCAGTGGGCGAGGCTGAAATTGCCCAGGCTGTAATCCCCGGTCCGCAGCATGAAGGTGCTGTAGGTCAGTACGGCGAGAGGCAGGACCGCGATCAGCACCTGGAAGATGATGACCGAGGCGGTGAGCACCCCCTTCCAGTTGCGCAGCTTCGTCTTTTGCGCCATGAAGCCCCGCCCGCCGATGGTCTCGTAGCTCTTGCGTGTGCCGACGATCCTCTGATTGATGAAAATGGTGGTCATCGAGAAGAGGATGAGCAGGATCGCCAGCACGAACGCGTCCCCCACGGCGTTGATGGTGGTGTTGGAGCGGATCATGGTGGAGAGCGTGTAATAGCGGACGGGCACGCCCAGCACGTTCGGGCCTCCGAAGGTCCCCATCGTCTTGGAGAAGGTCATGATGAAACCGGAGGTCAGCGCGGGGATGACCAGCGGAAAGGTGATCTTCCACAGGATGCGCCTGCGGCTGGCGCCGGCAAGCTCCCCGGCCTCCTCCAGGCTCGAATCGACCGACATGAGCGCCGCGGCGACGAACAGGAAGAAGAAGGTGTAATAATGAAGGGCGCTGCTGATGATGATCGGCAGCGGCCCATAGGAGAGCCAGTCCGGCGGCGGCTGTCCCATCAGAAATTCCAGCACACCCGGCGTGCCCCCCGAGGTGCGGTTCTTGAACAGCACCGTCCAGGCCATGGCGATCGTCCACGAGGGCATGATGTAGGGGACGGTGGCCAGGATGTTGATGATGTTACGGCCCGGCATATCCGTCCGCACCACCATCCAGGCCATGGCCCCGCCGATGGTGAAGGAAAGCAGCGTGGCCCCCAGGGAGATGGTCAGCGAGTGCAGCAGCGGCTGGTAGGTCATCAGCCGGCTGATCTTGCTGGTCAGCATCCGCAGCCAGTGGAAGCTTGTCAGCTCGCCGATCACCCCGCCCTTGATGTAGCGCAGATCGTTTTCCGAGACGGTGATCGTGGTGGCCAGCATCCGGTAGAGCGGGATGATCACCATGTAGAACATCACCGCCAGCATGATCAACGACAGATAGACCTGGGGGGTGGAAACCCAGCGCAGGAATCGCCTCGCGCCGGCCAGCAGGCGCTGTTCCAAGGGGATTCCGACAGGAATGGCGGGACTCGTCATGGCTGCTCCTGAAAGAGTCTGCACAAAAGGACTGCGTACGAATGCAAACGTTCCCGTTCAGCCACCAGTAAAGCGAAGGACCGGTATCCGATCCATGAGGCCGTTAATCCGTGGAGCCGCTGTATTTTTTGAGGCGCTCGCGCAGCAGGTCCAGCCTGTCCAGGTGATCCATGGCCTCGCCCCGCTCCCCCGCGATCGCCAGCAGCAGGGCATTGATGATCGTCATGGGCACCACCAGCGAATGGAAGCCGGAGACGGGGCCGCGCTTGGCCGAAAGGACCACGT
>CAYMQX010000109.1:0-8570 GCA_964392495.1 uncultured Anaerolineaceae bacterium | reverse complement strand
AACCGCGATTCATCCTAGTGACTGGAGTTCAGACGTGTGCTCTTCCGATCTCGATGCCGGGTTGAGCGCCTATGCCAGCCTGCTGGGTTTTTTGGAGGCGGGCGCGGCCGAGTTTGCCGGGCAGGTGCCGCTGATCCTCAAGCTGAACAGCCATGACCTGCTGCACCCCGAGCAGGATCCGCTCGGCGCGCAGACGACTTCCGTCCGCGATGCGCTGCGGCTGGGCTGCGCGGCCATCGGCTATACCATCTATCCCGGCACAGCAGAGCGGCGCCTGCAGTATGAGCAGCTCCGCGAGCTGGCAGCCGAGGCCAGGTCCGCCGGGCTGGCGGTGGTGGTCTGGTCCTATCCCCGCGGCGGGGGGCTGAGCCCGGAGGGTGAAACCGCCCTGGATGTGGTCGCGTATGCCGTCCACATTGCTGCGCAGCTCGGAGCCCACATCATCAAGGTCAAAATGCCCACGGAGCACCTGGAGCTTGAGGCCGCCCGCAAGGTCTATGAGGCGCAGCACATCCCGCGCGCTACAGCGGCCGAACGCGTGCGGCACGTGATGCAGAGCGCCTTCAACGGGCGGCGGATCGTCATCTTTTCGGGCGGCGCCAAAACCGGTGATGCGGCTCTCCTGGACGAGGTCCGGGCCATACGCGCCGGGGGCGGGTTCGGTTCGATCATCGGCCGCAACTCGTTCCAGCGCGAGCGCACCGCCGCGCTGGGCCTCCTGGACCAGGTGATCCGCATTTACAGCGGGGAAATGCAATGAGCATCCTGGCGCTTGCGCGGGCGTCCCTCCGGGGCCATGCCGGTCTGCAAGCGCCCTCCAAAACGGGAACCAAGGCAGATAACGAACAAGGAGAGCCTGTATGAATGCCAGTATTTCAACCTCACCGGCAGGCGCCGACCTGGACCGGTTGTCCATTAATACCATGCGCTTTTTATCGATCGATGCGGTGCAAAAGGCCAACAGCGGCCATCCCGGGCTGCCGATGGGCGCCTCCGCCTTCGCCTACATCCTGTGGACGCGCTTCCTGAAGCACAACCCCCAAAACCCACGCTGGTTTGATCGTGACCGCTTTATCCTGTCCGCGGGGCATGGCTCGATGCTGCTCTACAGCCTGCTGTACCTGACCGGCTACAACCTCCCGCTCGACCAGATCAAGCAGTTTCGCCAGTGGGAAAGCCTCACGCCCGGGCATCCCGAATCCAGCCTTACTCCCGGGGTGGAGGTGACCACCGGGCCGCTGGGCCAGGGCTTTGGGAATGGGGTGGGGGAGGCCATGGCCGAAGCGTTCCTCTCCGCCCGCTATAACCGGCCCGGGCATAAGATCATCGATCACTTCACCTACGGACTGGTCAGCGACGGGGATCTGATGGAGGGGATCTCGTCCGAGGCGGCCTCCCTGGCGGGGCACTTGCAGCTCGGCAAGCTCATCTATCTGTATGATAACAATCACGTTACGCTGTCGGCGGCCACCGACCTGACCTTTACGGAGGATGTGAAAAAACGTTTCCAGGCCTATGGCTGGCATACCCAGACGGTGCCGGACGGCAACGACCTGCCGGCGATCGAGCGGGCCATCCGGAGGGCGCAGCTCAACAAGACCAAACCTTCCCTGATCCTGATCCAGACCCACCTTGGCTATGGCTCACCGGACAAGCAGGACAGCTTCGAAGCACATGGTTCACCGCTGGGCGTGGAGGAGGTCAGGCGCACCAAGGAAAACCTGGGCTGGCCGCTGGAGCCGGAATTCTACATCCCCGAACCTGCACTTAAACATTTCCGCCAGGCACTCGAAAGGGGTGCACAGGCCGAAGCCCGCTGGCAGGAACGATTCGCCGAGTATGCCGAGCTGTACCCGGAACTGGCGCAGGAACTGCACCGGGCCATGCTCGCTGAACTGCCCGAAGACTGGGATGCATCCATCCCCGAATTCCACCCCGATCCGAAGGGCATGGCCACGCGCGTGGCCTCCGGAAAGGTGATGAATGCGATCGCCTCCCGCTTACCGGTCTTTCTCGGCGGTTCGGCGGACCTCGATCCCTCCACGCACACGGCGCTGAGCGAAGCAGGCGACTTCGAAAACCCGGTGGAGGAAGCGGGCGATCTTCAGGGTTCGGTGGGGGGCGGCTGGAGATACTCGGGAAGCAACCTGCATTTTGGCGTCCGCGAGCACGCCATGGGCGCGATCCTGAACGGGCTGGCGGCACATGGAGGGACGCTCCCGTTCGGAGCCACATTCCTGATCTTTTCCGATTACATGCGTCCGCCGATGCGCCTGGCCGCCCTGGCGGGCCTGCACGTGATCTATGTCTTCACGCATGACAGCCTCGCGCTGGGTGAGGACGGCCCCACGCACCAGCCGGTCGAGCAGTTGTTGGGGCTGCGCTCCATCCCGAATATGCTCGTGATCCGCCCGGCGGACGCGAACGAAACCGCCGCGGCCTGGCGGGTGGCGGTGGAGCATACCGGCGGACCGGTGGCCCTGGCATTGACCCGCCAGGCTGTGCCCATCCTCGACCTGGAGAAATACCCGCAGCTCCCCCTCGGCGTCCGCTCCGGCGGATACGTGCTGGAGCATATCACCGGGAATCCGCCTCCCGACATCATTCTGATCGCCACTGGTTCCGAGGTGCAGTTGGCACTGGCGGCGCGCGAAGAACTGGAGGCGGCGGGCGTCCGGGCGCGCGTGGTCAGCATGCCCTGCTGGAATTTGTTCCGGGAACAGCCCACTGAATATAAAGACGCCGTGCTGCCTCCTGGGGTCCCCATGCTGGCCGTGGAAGCCGGGGTATCGCTGGGCTGGCAGCCTTATGTGGGTCCCGGCATCGCAACCATCGGCGTGGACCGCTTTGGTGCCTCGGCTCCCGGCGCGACCGTCCTGCGCGAGTACGGGTTCACAGCCGGGAATGTCGTCCGGCAGGCGCTTGCGATCCTCGGGCAGGCGGAAAAGGTCTGAGTTTCCCGGACAGAGGCGGCGATGAAAATCGGGTTTGCAACCGATCACGGCGGCTACGTCCTGAAGGAGCCGATCCTGAAAGCCCTGCGGGAGGGCGGGCACACCGTCCAGGATTTCGGCGCCTACAGCCTCGACCCTGCCGATGATTATCCGGACTTCGTGATCCCTCTGGCCAGGGCCGTCGCCCGGGGACAGGTGGAGCGCGGCATTGCCATTTGCGGAAGCGGTGTCGGCGCCAGCTTCACAGCCAACAAGATCCCCGGCGTGCGTTCGGCCCTGATCCACGAAAGCTTCTCGGCGCACCAGGGCGTCGAGGATGATGATATGAACCTGCTGTGCCTGGGCGGTCGGGTGATCGGGTTTGCCCTCGCCTGGGAGATCGTCCAGATCTATCTGGCGGCCCGGCCTGTGAAGGCCGAGCGCTTTGAAAGGCGGCTGGCAAAGGTGGCCGCCGTGGAATGCAAGGAGCAATAAGATGAATAAAAATCCGTTGTTGGATTTGGAAAACCTTGGTCAGAGCGTCTGGCTGGACTTCCTCCGGCGCAGCGCCCTGGAAAACGGGGAGATCCAGGGGCTGATCGAGCAGGATGGGGCCAGCGGGCTCACCTCCAACCCCTCCATTTTTGAGAAAGCCATCGCCGGCAGCCACGATTATGAGAGCCGCATCCGCTCCCTGTCGCTGGAAGGCAAAAGCATTGAGGAAATATACGCGGCCCTCACCATTGAAGATATCCAGCACGCCGCCGACCTCTTCCAGCCCGTGTACCGGCGGCTGGGCAGCAGGGATGGGTATGTAAGCCTGGAGGTCTCCCCCAAGTTGGCCCACGATACGGAGGGCACCGTCGCCGAGGCGCGTCGTCTCTGGAAGGCGGTGGACCGCCCGAACCTTCTCATCAAGGTACCGGCCACCCGTGAAGGGCTGCCCGCCATCCGGCAGTTGATCGGGGAGGGCATCAACGTCAATATTACGCTGCTGTTCGGGCTGCCGCGCTACCGCGAGGTGGCGGAGGCCTACCTGGCAGGGCTGGAAACCCTGGCGAAGCGCGGCCAGCCGCTGGACCGCATTGCCTCGGTTGCAAGTTTCTTCCTGAGCCGCATCGATGTGCTGGTCGATCCGATGCTGGAACGGCTTGGATTGCAGGGCGGGCCACAGGCCGGGAAGGCCGCTGGTTTGCGCGGGCAGGTGGCCATCGCCAGCGCGAAAGCCGCTTATCAGATTTTCCAGGAGATCTTCCAAAACGGGCGCTTTGAAAAGTTGGCCCGACAGGGCGCCCATACCCAGCGGCTGCTGTGGGCGAGCACCAGTACCAAAAATCCCGAATACAGCGATGTGAAGTATGTGGAGGCCTTGATCGGCCCCGCGACGATCAACACGCTTCCCCTGGAGACCCTGCATGCCTTCCGCGATCACGGCAAAGCGGCTGCACGCCTGGAAGAGGACACGCAGGCCGCCCTCATCGTCCTGGAGCAGTTGGGACAGGTGGGCATCGACCTGGATGCACTCACGCAGCAGTTGGAGGACGAAGGCGTCAGCAAATTTGAGCAGGCCTTCGGGAAATTGATGGCTGCGCTGGAGGAGAGAAGGGCCGCAGCCTTCAAAGAGCCCTTCGACCGGCAGATCCTGCATTTGGGCAGGTATCACAAGGCGCTTCAGGAGCAGATCGGCAGGCTGGAGAAAATGCATTTCAACAGCCGCTTGTGGCAGAAGGATCCGGCCCTCTGGAAGAGTGATCCCCGGGACCAGCAGGTGATCCGCGGCGCACTCGGGTGGCTGCATGTCGCCGAAAAGATGGCGGAAAACCTGGAGGACCTGAAGGCTTTCCAGAAGGAGATCCGGGAGGCCGGCTTTCGTCATGTGCTGCACATGGGCATGGGCGGCAGCAGCCTCACCCCCCTGGTCTTTGAGCGCACCTTTAACCCCGGGGCGGATGGCCTGCCGCTGACCGTCCTGGATTCCACCGACCCCGCCACCCTCCTGGAGATCGAACGCAGCCTGCCGCTGGCGGAGACGCTGTTCATCGCTGCCAGCAAATCGGGCACCACGGCTGAACCGCTCGCCTTTTCGGATTACTTCTACGCCCGGCTGAAGCAGATAAAGGGCGGGAAGGCCGGTGAAAATTTCTGTGTCATCACCGACCCCGGCACACCGCTGGTGAAGACGGCCAAAGAGCGCGGTTATCGAAGGACCTTTTTAAACTTTGCCGATATCGGCGGGCGCTATTCCGCCCTTTCCTATTTTGGTCTGGTCCCGGCAGCCTTGATGGGCCTGGATGTGGACGAACTCTTGGAGCGTGCCCTGCGCATGGTCCATGCCTGCGCCTCCTGTGTCTCCATCCCGGAAGACCCCGGCCTGATCCTGGGCGCGGCGCTCGGCGGCCTGGCGCGGGAGTACCATCGCAACAAGGTGACCTTCCTTGTGCCTGAACCGCTCGCCTCCCTGGGGCTGTGGCTGGAGCAACTGCTTGCGGAAAGCACAGGGAAGGAAGGCACCGGCTTGCTTCCGGTGGCAGGTGAGCCGCTCGGCGAGCCCTCCGTTTATGGGGATGACCGCATCTTCATCCAGCTTCGCATGAAAGGCGCCGAGGACGCGGCATTGGAGCGCGGCGTGGAGGCGCTGCACGAAGCAGGCCAGCCTGTGATCACCATCCAACTGCGTGACCTTCTCGACCTGGGGCAGGAGTTCTTCCGCTGGGAGATCGCCACAGCCACCGCGGGCGCCCTGCTCGGCATCAACGCATTCGACCAGCCCAACGTCCAGGAGAGCAAGGATAATACGAACCGGCTGCTGGCCCTCGTCCGCGAACAGGGAAAACTGACCGAGCAGGAACCCTCCCTGGTACAGACCCCTCTGGAGCTCTTCTTCGAGGAGAAGGCTGCAAGCGTGCCGGAGGTCCTGAGCCGGTTCCTCTCCCAGGGCCGCCCCGGAGATTACCTGGCTCTGATGGCCTATATCACAGAGAACCCGGCGGACGACAAGGCGTTGATGGAGATCCGCAGGCTGCTGCAGGATCATCTGCACCTCCCGACCACGCTGGGCTACGGTCCCCGCTTCCTGCATTCCACCGGGCAGTTCCATAAAGGCGGCCCCAACACAGGCTTGTTCCTGCAGCTCACCGCAGGGGAGCCCGAAGATGTCCCCATCCCCGGCGCTCCCTACGGCTTCGGCACCTTCAAGCAGGCCCAGGCCCTGGGCGACCTGGAAGCACTGCGGAAACACAAGCGGCGCGTGGGCCGCATCCATCTCGGTTCCGACATCCGGGAAGGGCTGGCCGCCCTCAAAGAAGCCCTGTCCGCAGCCCTGGAGTCGGAGAAGGCACACTGATGGCCGCCTCCTTCAAACCCGCGGTCCTGTTCCTGGATATCGGTGGGGTCCTGCTGACGAACGGTTGGGACCACACCATACGCGCCCGTGCCGCGCAACAATTCCGTCTGGACTACGACGAGATGAACGAACGCCACCACCTGACCTTCGATACCTACGAAGAGGGCAAGCTTGGCCTGGATGAATATCTGGACCGGGTGGTGTTCTATGAAAAGCGCTCCTTCTCAAAAGAGGAGTTCAAGAGCTTCATGTTCGCCCAGTCCGGGTCTTTTCCGGAGATGATCGAATTGATGAGCGGGATCAAGCAGCGGCACAACCTGCGCGTCGCGGCCGTAAGCAATGAGGGCCGCGAGCTGACCTCCTATCGCGTCCAGCACTTCAACCTGGGTGCCCTCATTGATTTCTTTGTGTCCTCCTGTTTTGTCCATTTCCGCAAACCGGATGCGGATATCTTCCGCCTGGCTTTGGACATTGCCCAGGCGCGGCCGGAAGAGGTGATCTATATCGATGACCGGGCCATGTTCGTCGAGGTGGCCCGGGGGCTCGGCATCCGGGGTCTCCTTCACAAGGATTGTGAAACGACGCGAAAAGCCCTGGAGACGATGGGACTTCCGTTGAACGACTGAAGGTCCTGCAGGCGTTCCAGGATCAAGGGCGTCTGAATTTCCAAAGTGAAATAACCATATCCGGGCGTCCCATTCCAGCCTGGAGAGCCGGCGGTCATTCCTTATGCCCTGCATCTCATCTTAAAGATTGGAGCATTTATGAAGAATCCTCAAGCGGTCCAAACCCACGAAGCCTCACTTGAGATGCAATTGACCGGCGCGGCAGACAGCCTCCCGCAGGAGAATTGGATGCCTCCTCAGACCGGCATCGTGCCGCAGGTACGCATCGGCAGGCGATGGATCAGCGTTTTATGGCTCATCCCCATCGCCTACGTGGCGATCATCATCGCCGTGGCCGCAGCCCAGCAGCTGCGCACACTTCCGGCTGTGCAGGAATTCATCCTCCGTTACCCGGGGGATGCAGCCGCATTCCCGGTCACTTCGGGGTTCCCTTTATGGCTGCGCATGCAGCATTACCTGAACGCCTTCTTTATGCTGTTCATGATCCGCGCCGGGATCCAGGTCCTCGCTGATCACCCGCGCCTCTACCTTCGCCGGGACTGTACCCCCGGCTCTGAATGGTTCCGCTTCCGGAGGGATGTGCCGCGCGACCGGCTTTGGACCTCCAAGGATGACGCGGTCACGATCCCTGGCTGGCTTGGCATCCCCGGCATCCGGCATTCGGTGGGGCTGGCGCGCTGGTGGCATTTTACATTCGATCTGCTGTGGGTGCTGAACGGGCTGGTGTTCTACGTGCTGCTCTTCAGCACCGATCAATGGCGCAGGGTGGTGCCGACCAGTTGGTCGATCTTCCCCAATGCGCTCTCGACCGCGCTGCAATACCTGTCGCTGCAATTCCCGGTCGAGCATACGTGGACGAGTTACAACGGGCTGCAGCAGCTCACGTATTTCGTTACGATCTTCATCGCCGCCCCCACCGCCTTTGTCACCGGCGCGATGCAGGGCCCGGCGTTTTCCAACCGGCTGGGCGACTTTTCCCGGGTCGTCAACCGCCAGCTTGCGCGTACGATCCATTTTGCCGCCCTCAACTGGTTCCTCTTCTTCATCTTCGTGCATACCACCCTGGTCTTTATCACGGGGCTGCGCAAGAATCTCAACTATATGGTCGCGGGCGTCAACGACGCCTCCTGGACGGGACTGCTGTTCTACATCCCTGGGCTGCTCATCCTGGTCGCGGTCTGGATCCTGGCCTCGCCCGTCACGCTCCGCTACTCCCGCCAGGTCCAGAGGATCGGCGAGGCCCTGGTCGGTTATGTTAAATCCTGGGCCGAGTTATGGGACCCCCGCACCCAGTACACTGAAAAGGATATCTCCCCTTACTTCTGGGTCAACGGCACGCTGCCGGTATCCGACGAGTACCAGGCGCTCCGGGAGCGCGGTTTTCAGGAATACAGGCTGAAGGTCGGCGGGCTGGTGGAAAACCCGCAGGAGTTTTCGTATGCCGAACTCAAGGCCATGCCCAAACAGGAGCAGATCACCAAGCATTTCTGCATCCAGGGCTGGTCGGGTGTGGCAAAATGGGGCGGGGTCCCCGTCCGTGACATCCTTAAGATCGTGAAACCCTCCCGTGAAGCGCGCTACGTGGTTTTTTATTCCTTTGCGGATGGGGCCGATGGCGGCATCTACTATGATGTTCACACCCTCAGCAACATGCGTCACAAGCTCAGC
>CAYMQX010000108.1:5330-8665 GCA_964392495.1 uncultured Anaerolineaceae bacterium | reverse complement strand
ATCGTGGATCTGCCGCCCGGGACCGGCGATGCGGCGCTCTCACTTGCGCAAGCCCTTCCGCTCAGCGGCGCGATCATCGTCACCCTGCCCCAGCTCGTCTCTCTGGAGGATGCCAGCCGCGGGCTGAACATGTTCCGCACGCTGGAGGTCCCGATCCTGGGTGTGATCGAGAATATGTCCTTCCTTGATCTGCCGGATGGCACCCGCATGGACCTCTTCGGTTCGGGCGGCGGACAGCAGCTCGCCCAGGCCACCGAGACGACCTTCCTCGGCCAGATTCCCATAGACCCGCGCGTGCGCGTCGGCGGCGACAGCGGCAAACCGATCGTCTTTACCGATCCCGATTCTCCGGTGTCTCTGGCACTGACGGACATTGCCCGGAACGTCGCGGCGCGGGTCAGTGTGGCCGCCCTCGGCAAGGATAACGCCCTCCCGATCAACATCGTGGAGTAAGCTCGCGTCCTTTTCCATCCAGGGGCGCGTTCCCGCAGGCTCCGGGGGACGCGCCCTTTTGATTACGGTATAATCCAAACCATGCAACCTGTAATTATCGGTGTACGTTTCACACGCATCGGAAAAGTCTATCACTTCAACTCGAACGCCGTCCCCGACGTAGGCCTGGGCGAGCATGTGATCGTGGATACCGCCCGCGGCCGGCATCTCGGGGAGGTTGTGCAGCTCCTTCAGGACACGCCTCACTCCCCCGAGGGTGGCTGGAAGTCCGTGGAGCGTAAAGCGACCCCTCGTGACCTGCTCCTCCAGCAGACCTGGCAGGCAAAGCAAACCGCGGCCATGATCGAGTGCCGGGCGCGCGCCTCCGAACTGGGCTTGAAAGAGGTCAAGATCGTGGCGGCTGAATATACCTACGACGGCAGCCGGCTCACCTTCCTGTATTCCACCGACACCGAGGAGAAGGTCGATCTGAAGTCTCTGCGCAAGGATATGCAGAGGCTCCACGGCGGCAGCCAGGTGGATATGCGCCAGATCGGCCCGCGCGACGTGGCCAAGCTCCTGGGAGGCATGGGAGCCTGCGGTCTCGAAACCCGCTGCTGCTCCAAGTTTCTGACAGACTTTTCCCCCATCTCCATCAAGATGGCCAAGGAGCAGGGCATCTCCCTGACCCCCTCTGAGATCACCGGCATGTGCGGACGCCTGCGCTGCTGCCTGATCTATGAATATGAGCAGTACGTGGAAGCCCGAAAGACCCTGCCGAAGCGCAACAAGCGCGTCATCACGCCCAAGGGCGAAGGCAAGGTCGTGGATGTCATCCCGCTTTCGGGCAAGGTGGTGGTGGCTATCGAGGCCGAGGGCGAGGCGCGTCCCCAATGGATGACCTTTGACCGTGAAGAGGTCCAGCCCTGGGATGAACTGGAAGCCCTGCGGCGAAAATCCGAAGCACCCTGCGACCGTCATGAAGGCGGCGGGTGCACTTGCGGAAAGTCCACCAAAAAGGGCAAACCTTCCTGATCCATCTCCGCTAAATCAAAATGACCGAACCGACCCCTGCTCCCGGCATTTGGGATTCCCCCCAGCGTATCCTTGTCGTTTTGGCCCACCCCGACGACCCGGAATTCTTCTGCGGAGGCACGCTGGCCTTCTGGGCCAGCGCTGGCCATGAGATCATTTATTATCTGCTCACCTGTGGTGACAAGGGGTTCAACGATTCCAGCGACCCCGATATCACACCGGATGAACTCTGCGCCGTCCGGCATGTGGAGCAGCAGGCAGCCGCCGAGACGATCGGCGCGAAGGCTGTCCACTGGTTGGACCGCCCGGATGGCTACCTGGTCGCGGATATGGACCTGCGCCGTGATATCGTGCGGATCATCCGCAAGATAAAACCTGCCATCCTGGTCACCTGCGATCCGCAGACCCTGTTCGCCGCCTACGGCATCAACCATCCGGATCACCGCGCCGCGGGGCAGGCCGTCCTGGACGCGGTCTTCCCGGCCGCGGGTAACAAGGCCTACTTCCCAGAGCTATTGAAAGAGGGGTTTGAGCCCCACATGCCGCGCGAAGTGTGGGTGTCGCTCACCAACCAGCCCAACACGGTCATGGATATCTCCGGTTCCTGGCCGACCAAGCTCCAGGCGCTGCTCCAGCACAAAACCCAGATCGGTGACCCGGAGAAATTCAAAGAGCGTATGCTCACCCGTCATACCGAGGACAGCACCGACGAAGATCCGCATTTCGAAGAAAAGTTCCGGGTCATCAAGTACGCGTGAGCCGGAATGCTGAAGATAGACCAGAAGGCGTCCTGCAGTAACTGCAGGACGCCTTCATTCAGGGGGTGGGTCAGACTGGCGCCGGTCAATCAGCGCCATCATGGGGCGCCCGAGATTCGGTATGGGTCACATCTGCAATGATATCCATCATGACATACTCCCAGGAATCGACGCCTCCTTCATCAAACCCGAAGCGCACAATAACCATGCCGTAGGCAGGCGCTACGTAGATGCGCTGGCCCAGATGGCCACGGGCCACAAAATCATACGTGCCGTCTGGCCGATGGACACCCCACCACAGGTATTTGTAATAACCACCGGCATTCTTCCATTCAGCAGCCGAATGCCAGGGCCGGTCATCGTCAGGATCGGGCGCAGTGGATTCAACCACCCAGGCTTCGGGGACGACCTGTCGGCCTTCCCAATTGCCTTTGTTCAAGAACAGCCTGCCAAAGCGGGCGAAATCAATGGCCCGTGCGTTAATGCCTGCCGTCATGATCTCAAAGCTTGTCTCCTCGCTGTCCAGACTCCATGAACCCGGATATTCCATGCCCAGCAACTTCCAGATCTTCTCTTGCAAATACTCCGCAGGGGGCATACTGGTCGTGCGCTCCAGGATCAGCCCCAACAGTTGCAGATGGTAATTGTTGTAATTGAACTCGGCTCCCACCGCCGGCTTGCCCGGCTGCAGGTTCAATGCCTGGCTGCGCAGGTCGGGGTAGGAATAGCTCAGCCCATCATCGGTGAACTGGAACATTTCCACCAGGAAGGGTACCTCATCATCCGCAAAATAGCGGATGCCCGATGACATGTTCAACAGATGCCGGATGGTGAGGTTGTCCAACCCGCGGCCTTTAAGCTCAGGCAGGTAATCAATGACCAGATCATTCACCCCGCCGATATGGCCTTCGCCAATGGCGATCCCGACCAAAGCCGATGTGAACGATTTTGCCATCGAAAAGGAGGTGACAATCGAGTCGCGCCGATATCCGTTGAAGTAGCCTTCGTACAGGATTACATCATCCTTGATGACTATGAAGGAGGTGGTATTGGTGGCGTCCAACATTTCCTCCAGGCCGAGGCGCCGGGCTTCACCCTTGGACGTGTATT
>CAYMQX010000108.1:0-5320 GCA_964392495.1 uncultured Anaerolineaceae bacterium | reverse complement strand
ATGATGGGGGGAGTCCAGGGTTCGGAAGCCTGCTTGAACTGGAAATTCGGCGCACCGTTCGTAATGGGCCGGTCTGGGAACTTGAGGTAATCTCTTACCTCGGAAGGCCCCCACGCGATGGCGCGAGCCAAAAATACCGCCCTCTGCGGGTGGAGCGGCGCCCAGATCGCAAAACCGACCAGCACGAACCCGATCACAGTTGCGGTGAACAGCCCGGCTCTCCGCATGGATCCTGCCAGCCTGCCAGCGAGAAAGGTGAGTGCGATCGTCAGGGCGATGCTGATCAGTCCGAAGCCAAGTCCATCAAGATTGGGGCCTTTACCCATCACTGCCGCGGCAAGGGCGATCCATCCCAGGGCTAGCCCGTCGATAAAAGCGAAGAAGGCCAAAAGGCTCCAGACGATCCCTATCCCCGCCATGTGCAAAACGGTCTTCGTCCACACAGGGAGGGCGGGCAGCGGGATTTTTCGTGCCCGTGCCTGCGTTTGATGAGTAGTGTCGATCTTCATTTTGTTTCTCCTTTTTGATCGCCGACAGGGCGGCGAATGGCTTGCAACAGGGTCTCCAAACGAGCGCCCTTGACGAGGAAACCTTCCATGCCGGCTTCGAGGCATTTCGCCCGGACCTCCTCACAGTCATGGATGGTCAGCGCGATCACGCGGCAGTCCGGCAGCCGCAGCCTGATCTGTCGGGCAGCCTCGCACCCGTCCATCGGGAGCATCTCCAGGTCCATCAGGATCACCTCAGGCTGGAGCGCCTCGGCCAAAAGGACCGCCTCCCGGCCGTCAGAAGCCTCTCCAGCAACCGTGATGTCCCCGCTCAGCGAGAGCAGCAGAGCCAGCTCCGAACGGACATCCGGGATATCATCTACGATCAGGACGCGTTTCGCGGGCATTTGATCATCTTTCACAGAGGTTTTCCCGCCCTCAGCATACGCCCGTACCTTGCCGGTCACATCGGACAGTGGCAGGATTTTTCTTCGTATCGGAGATGTATCTCTCCTCGTCCCCCGAAACGCGCGCGCATACATCCCGGGTCTTAAGACCCCGGTTTCATGTCTGCCCGTTTTCTACTGGGATCAGGTACGCGGCTGCAGTTCGGCGATGATCGAACGCAATTGCCCCAGAGCCGCCCCGGTCATTTCTTGTAAGTGGTCAAGCATTGCCGGCACTCGGGTAGGGTCGCGCTCCAGCATGAGCCGGGCGGATTCACATTCAAGCTCGATACTGAAGATCATCTGCCCCACCGAATCGTGCAATTCGCGCCTCAACCGGTGCTGCTCTCGTTCCGCTGCAAGCCAACCGGCCTGGGCGGCATATTCCTCAAGCTTGCTGTGCGCAGCCTGAAGATCGGCGACCAACATCTGACTCTCCTCCCGGTCTGTGTGCGATTGAACCACCATCTGGGTGAAGGTCGTCAGGATGATCCCTTCGGCCACGATCAGCATGCTCTGGGCAATGCCATCCAGCGGCCCAAGTCCACGAACCAGTGTGACGATGATGAGGACGACAAAAACCAGCGCCCAGAGGGAAGCCCTCCACCGGGTTAGATAGTAGTAAGCCTGAGCAAACAGCGGCAGGAGAAGCGAGGTAGTCACATCCATGAACGGTTTCAGGCTGGCCATGAAAACAAAACAACCGGACTGGAGGGTGAAATAAACCAGCCAGGACCAGTGGCGCCGTGAGGAGAATACAAACTCAAGCGACAGGAACAGTGTATAAGCCCCCAGCGCAAGGATGGCCGGGAGCTTGTCTTCACTCCCCGAAAAATTCTCCCCGATCCGTAATGCTGTCATCACCACCGTGAGCAACCCCAACACATAGGCTGCCCAATATTGCCGGGGTTTGCCATATCCGCCGCTCACTACGGCATCCCCTCTTCCAATTCAGTAATGTTCACGCATGTGCCCTGGCCAGGTTTGGAATCGATATCGAGTTTCCACCCGGCCTCCCGCGCACGCTCGGTCATCTCAATCAATCCCAAATGCCCGGGCCGGCTCAGCGCCGAACGCGGGTCGAAGCCGCGGCCGCAGTCCTCCACCGTGACCCGGGCCGGGCTACCGTCCAGGTCCAACCGGATGGATACCTGCCGGGTCCCTGCATGTTTCTTCACATTGATGAGCGTCTCCCGAATGATGCTGTACAGGTTTTCCGTTACGCCCGGCGGAAACTCGCGCTCCCCGTTCACATCCAATCCCACCTCCAATTCACCGCTGGAGCCATAGCCTGCTGCCAGCCGCCTGATCACACCGGCAAATCCCTGATCTTTCCCGGAAGGAGGCCCTGATTGGCTTACGAGCTTTCCGATTTCGGAAATGGCGCTTTCGGCGAGCCCTTGGACCCTCTCCAGCTGCCTGGCTTCCGCGGCAGGACCTTTGGAAAGCAGTAGGCGTGCAGCTTCCACCGCCAGATTCATGCTGAACACAGTCTGGGTAACGGAATCGTGCAGTTCGCGCGCCAGTAGTATGCGGGTTTTTTCTGCTGCCAGTTCCTCCACCTGACGGGCATACTTCTCCAGTTCTCGTCGCGCCAGACGTAGTTCCTGCGCAAGACGCAGATTGTCCGACCGGGCGGTCTCCGCTCGCTGGGTGAAGTATGCCAGAGTGCCCAGAAGAAATGATGCGCTTTCAAAAATCGGCGCCATGATCAGGTTATTGATATCGTCGTGCAGGAGCACATACAACATCATGGGGAGCGCGAAAGTGGCGATCCACCATCGGCCTGACCGCCAGCCGAAGAACCGCACCGCCTGGTAGGCCAGCGGGAAGAACAGCACCATGAGGACATCTGGAGTGTGGTCTGGCAGCAGCATGCCGAGGACGAGTCCGATTTGGACAAGCATATACGCGATATGGAATCGGTCGAGCAGGTGCGGGGATTGGGAAGCCAGCCGCGCAGTAATCCAAGGCTCGGCCAGCAGCAGCAGACCAAATAAGACCAACAGCAGAATTGTGAGGGAGGGGTCGCGCCGCGTCGCGATCATCATGCTGCCGCGCAGTGCAGCGGCAGCGTACAGAAGGCATATGGCCAGTCTTGCCATCAACGCTCTTTTGCCTCCATATCGTGCTTCAGGGCATAGATGGCTGCCTTGGTACGATCCTCAAGATTAAGCTTGGACAAAATACTGCTCACATGTGTCTTCACCGTGCGCAGGCTGATCACCAGCCGTTCTGCGATCTCGCCGTTGCTGAAGCCTTGAGCGATGAGCTGCAGCACCTCACGTTCCCGCGCTGTGAGCACATCCGGGGCGGCCTCACCGGTTGCAGCGGCGCCTTTCGGGTGAGCGACGGCCTCCAGCAACTTTTGCGCGGCCAGTGGATGAAGCTGTACCTTCCCGTGGTACGCCTCCCGGATGGCCCGCACCAGCTCGACCGGACGTATGTCCTTGAGCAAATAGCCTTGCGCGCCGGCGCGGATCGCCGGCATCACCTTGTCATCTTCACCGAAACTGGTCAGGATGATAATGCGTGAGGCCGGGCTGACCTGAAGGATCAGCGGGGTCGCCTGAATACCATCCATGCCGGGCATGACCAGGTCCAGCAGAACAATGTCAGGCCGGGTGCGGCGCGCCGCTTCCACGGCCTCCAAACCATTCGCCGCCTGGCCTACCACCTCAATGCCAGGCCCCTGTGGGCTGCTCTCGGAAAACGGCTCACTTAGCTCGAGGAAGGTGCATAATCCCTGCCGCACCATCTCATGATCGTCCGCGATCAAAACGCGGATACGGCCTCTTTCAGATCGGATGTCATTATTCATCGGGGCCTGCCCTCCCGGCGGAAAGCCTGTGATCCCGCCCGCTGGATCGCTGTATCCTCAGTATAGTGATAGGCAGGAAGGTGTCAAGTGACAAGTGTCCAATAATGTCCGGCCACAGAATCGGGCGCGTCAGTGGCATGGAATTTGTTACAATTCCGGTAAAGAAATCTAGACGGAGTCTCACATGACCGATTACATGAATGAATCCCTGGAGCTGTTCGGCTATATGCAGGCTCTGCGCAGGGATTTTCATAAGCACCCCGAACTGGGCTTCCATGAAGTCCGAACAGGGGGCATTGTGGCAAAGGAACTGCAGGCGCTGGGCATGGAGGTGGCCAGGGGCATCGGCAAGACCGGCGTAGTTGGCCTGCTGGAAGGCGCCCATCCGGGGCCTACCATCCTGGTGCGGTTCGACATGGACGCCCTGCCCATCAATGAAGAGACTGGCGCCGAATATGCCTCGCAAAATCCGGGCGTGATGCATGCGTGCGGTCATGACGGGCATACCGCCATCGGCCTGACGGTTGCAAAACTGCTCAACGCACACAGGGATCAATTGGCCGGTACGGTCAAGTTCGTCTTTCAACCCGCCGAGGAGACCCTTGGAGATGAAGGCCTGGGCGGCGCGCAGATGATGATCCGCGACGGAGTCCTGCTCAGCCCTCGTCCCGACTTTGCCCTGGGATTGCACTTGTGGAATGAGCAGCCGCTTGGATGGATTGGTGTGGCCTCCGGGCCGGTCATGGCCGGGGCGGATGAGTTTAAGATCGTCATCACCGGCAAGGGCGGCCATGGCGCCGTGCCTCATGCCACGATCGACCCGATGCTGGCCGCCGCTCATGTGGTCACCGCCCTGCAGAGCATCGTAGCGCGCAACATCGCCCCTCTGCAAACCGCCGTCGTCAGCGTGACCACCATCCACGGGGGCAAGGCCTTCAACGTTATCCCCCAGGATGTGACCCTGCAGGGCACGATCCGCAGTTTCGATCTTTCCGTACGGCGGAGAGTTCTGGAGCGCTTTGAAGAGATCGTCAATGGGGTCGCCAACGCAATGGGCTGCAAGGCGGAGGTAACGGTCACGCAGGTCACGCCCGCCATGATCAACGACAACCGGGTGGCCTCCCGCGTGCAGGAAACCGCCCGGCACGTACTGGGCAGATCCCAACTGGATACCTCCAGCTACACTACAATGGGCGCCGAGGATATGGCCTTCATCCTGGAACGCGTCCCGGGCTGCTATTTCTTCGTAGGCTCGGCGAATCGCGAGAAGGGACTGGATTACGGGCACCATCACCCGAAATTCGATGTGGACGAAAACGCGCTGCCGCGCGCTGCCGCCCTGATGGCTTCTGCCGTGGTGGACCTCCTCAAATGAGGACACGGCATTGAAAGGCAGGGACCTTCTCTTCGGGCTGCTGCTGCTCGCGGGAGCGGCAGGCTTAAGTTGGTGGGCGCTGCGCGAAAAACCTCAAGCTCCCTCCTCACCCGCTCCCCTCTCCTTCGAGGCCCCTCCCGCCGCTTCCGGCGGGCCCGATGACTGCTATTTCAATTGGGCCAGTGATCCC
>CAYMQX010000107.1:0-8674 GCA_964392495.1 uncultured Anaerolineaceae bacterium | reverse complement strand
AGATCCGCACCACCGTCAAGTAGGTTCTCCCAACGAAAAAGGCCCCTTCCTCCACCGGGGAAGGGGCTTTTCTTGCCCCCCTCAAGGTAAAATATTCGCATGGACAGCTACAGGGAATTTATTGCCCGCATCGGGGATTTTTTTATGGTGATCGGGGTCTTCCTGTTCGTCCTTTTCGTCTCCTCCGACCTTGCCAAGAGCGCTGATTTCGATTTTCTGTTCCTGTCCATGCTGTCCCTGGGGCTGGGCTGGTACCTGCGCCGCCGGCGCCCACCGCGTCCCTCCCCCGGCCGCTTCGCCTGGTGGAATAAAACACGCGCCGCCAGGCGGGAAAGCCGGCGCAAACCTCGTGATAAGAAGAGCTGAACCATGTCAAAACTGATCCCACTGAACGAAGCCATCTCCCGTTACGTGAACGATGGAGATACCCTGTACGCGGCCGGTTTTACCCACCTGATCCCGTTCGCCGCCGGGCACGAGATCATCCGCCAGAAGAAGCGCGAGTTGGTCCTGGCGCGGGCCACTCCCGATCTGATCTATGATCAAATGGTGGCGGCCGGCTGCGCCCGTAAAGTGATCTTCTCCTATATGGGCAATCCCGGCGTGGGTTCCCTCCGCATCGTACGCCGGGCGCTTGAGCAGGGTCTTTTGGAATGGGAGGAATATTCGCACTTTGGCATGATCACCCGCCTTCAGGCCGGGGCCTCCGGCCTGCCCTTCCTGCCCATGAACCAGACTGCTGCCGGCGACCTTGAGAACGCCAACCCGCTTATCAAGCGCATCCCCGATCCCTACGGCGGGAAGGATGTGATTGTAGTCCCGGCACTCAACCCGGATGTGGCGGTCGTACATGTTCAGCGGGCCGATGAACAGGGGAACGCCCACCTGTGGGGAATCATCGGCGAGCAGAAGGAGGCCGCTTTTGCCGCCCGCAAGGTCATCCTCACCGCCGAGGAGATCGTGGACGAATCGGTCATCCGCTCCGATCCCAACCGCACCATGATCCCCGGGCTGATCGTGGAGGCGGTCTGCCATGTTCCCACCGCATGCCATCCCTCCTATGCCCAGGGGTATTACGACCGCGATAATGCCTTCTATCTGGAATGGGACAAGATCAGCGAATCCCCCGAAACTGTGCAGAGTTGGCTGGATCAATGGGTGTATGGAGTCAGGGATCGCGCTCAATACTGGGAACTGCTCGGACAGGAGACGCACGACCGGCTGAAAATTCAGTCGCACATGAGCGCTCCGATCAACTATGGTCAGTACTAGCCCTGCGATCGCGGCTGCAATCCCGCGCCCGGGAATCCCCTTCATCGATCACGGCGGCAGCGGCAGAACGCTTCACTTCCTCCATGCCAACGGGTACCCTCCGGCGTGTTACGCGCCTCTGATCGGGGAAATGAACAGGCTCTGGCATGTTCTGGGAATGCTGCTGCGCCCTCTCTGGGCGGGTTCTCAGCCCAACGAACTGCGCGATTGGAATCCGCTGTCCGAGGATCTCCGCCGATTCCTGGAGGAAAAGCAGTTGGGACCGCTGGTTGGCGTAGGGCACTCCATTGGCGCCATTGTTTCCCTGCGGCTCGCCTTGCGCGAACCGGAGCGCTTCCGCGCCCTGGTCCTGTTCGACCCGGTGCTGTTCCCTCCCTGGTTCATTTCCATCTGGAATGTCATGCGCTGGATCGGGCTTGGACACCGTGCCCATCCATTGATTCCCACAGCCCTGAAACGCCGCCGGCGCTTTGATGATCTGGAGATGGTCTTTCAAGGCTACCGCCGCCGCGCAGTCTTCCGCTATTTTGACGATGAGCACCTGCGCATCCTGATCTCGGGCCTTACCCGGCCCAGCCCGGAAGGCGGCTTCGAGCTCGTTTACGCCCCCGAATGGGAGTCTCACATTTACTTTACCGGGGTCTGGCGTGACCTGGAGCTCTGGCGCCAACTCCCGGGCCTGGAGGTTCCGACGCTCATCCTGCGTGGCGCCGAAACGGATACTTTCATGGAAGGCAGCGCACGCCTGGTCAGACGCCGCAACCCCCGCATCCGGGTCCATACCCTGGAGCGTTCCACCCACCTTCTTCCCCTGGAGCGCCCCCGGGAAGTAAATGAGATCATGCAATCCTTCCTAAAAGAGGTTCTATGAGCGAAATCATGTACTCCTCCGCCGAACTGATGATCATCCATGCGGCCCGGCTGTTACAGGATGGAGACGCAGTCTTTGTCGGCGTTGGTCAGCCCAACCTTGCCTGTAACCTGGCCAAGCGCACGCACGCCCCCAACCTGGTAATGATCTACGAGGCGGGCGTTATTGGCGCCGAACCCGCGCGTCTGCCGCTTTCCATCGGAGACCCCACCCTGGTCAGCGGCTCACTTTCCGTGGTAAGCATGTATGATATCTTCGCCAACTACCTTCAGCGCGGTAACGTGGACGTGGGGTTCATGGGCGGCGCCCAGATCGATAAATATGGCAATATCAACGCCACGGTGATCGGTGACTATGCGCATCCCAAAGTCCGTCTCCCAGGCTCCGGCGGCTCGCAAGAGATCGCGGCCTGGGCGAATCGCTGCTATATCATGACCCCTCATCAAAAGCGGCGCTTCCCCGAGAAGGTGGATTTCCTCACCTCCGCCGGTTTTCTTCATGGACGAAGTGAACGCCTTTCCACGGGCGTCCGCGGCGGCGGCATGCTGGCGGTTGTCACCGATATCGGCATCCTCGAGCCGGATGAAACCGGCGAATTAATTCTCACCGCCCTGCATGCTGGAAAAACCCCCGAGGAGGCCCGCAGCAACACCGGCTGGGAATTAAGGCTCGCTCCCGATCTGAGAGTCACGGAGCCGGTCACGGAGCAAGAGTTGCAGATCCTGCGCGAGGAACTGGACCCCAACGGCATCTATCTCAAAGGCGGCGGCTGATCCCTTTGCAACCTTTCCGTGGCCTCATCGTAGACATGGGTGATGAATCGTATTTCAATTGGAGGTAACCCCATGACTACAGAACGAAACGTATTACGCCGTTCCCGGAACGATCGCATGCTAGCAGGTGTGTGCGGCGGTCTTGGCCGGTTCTTCGGCATCAGCCCTGCCTGGTTCCGCCTGGCCTTCCTGATCGCCTTCATCCCCGGTGGTGTACCCGGGATCCTGGTCTACTTGTTGATGTGGTTGATCGTCCCAACCGAATAGACCATGCCCGGTTCCCGGCATAACCTGGGACTGCCTTCTGCGTTATGATTGCAGGAGGCAGTCACTTTTTATGAGACGATTCGTTCGCGCCGTCCTTTTCGATCTCGGCGGCACCCTGATGCATCCACGCGGCCCCTGGGAGCCGGTGGAGGCGCGTGCCGACCAGGCACTTGTCGAATCCCTTCTGCAGAACGGCTTCCAGGTCCCTCCGGACTTTGCCGGGGGCTTCCGCTGGCGTTTGTCGCGCTACCACCGGGAGCGCGACCAGAGTCTCTTTGAGACCACCTATTTTTCGGTCTTGCGCGAAATGCTGGCGGAACATGACCCACGTCCGCTCAGCGATGCTCGCGTTCGGGCAGCCCTGGATTCGCTCTATGCAGTCACCCAGTCCAACTGGGAACTGGATCAGGACGCGGCCCTCACGCTCGGAATACTGGAATCCGGGGGATATCGGCTCGGGATCGTCTCCAATGCCGGGGATGACAAGGATGTCAAAACTCTGGTGCGCCGCTTCCACATCGAACGCTACTTTGATTTCATCCTCACCTCTGCAGCATGCAGCTACCGCAAGCCTCACCCGCGCATCTTTGAGCTGGCCCTGGCCCATTGGGGCTTCCCTCCCGGAGAGGCCGTCATGGTCGGTGACCTGCTGGAGGCGGATATTCTGGGCGCACAGAACGCCGGATTGTTCAGCATCTGGTATGACCGCGCCGGCGGTCCGGCCTCCACCATTCAGCCGAATGCCATCGTGAACCGCCTTCTGGATCTTCCAGAACTTCTTGGCGGGCTTGCCTGACAATCCCTGATATCCGTTACGCCATTTGCTCTTTTTTGCCTTACAATTGCTCAAATTTCTTATAAGTAACCCGGAGGAGCAGCCATGGAAATTTCGATCTCCAAGGAAAATGGACGTGTACCAGTCACAATCATGCACCCCAGGGGCGACTTGGATTCATCCAACTACATGGATTTCCAGGCCAAAGCCGATGAGATGATCGACGCAGGCGCCCAATTCATGCTTCTGGACTTTTCCGAGGTCCCTTATGTCAGCAGCGCCGGGTTTCGCAGCATACAGCATATTTTCAACCGACTTCGCCAGCTCCACCCCTCCGCCAACCTGAGCGAGGCTGAGGTCCGCCAGGGGATCAATGCCGGCACCTATACCAGCCCGCACCTGAAACTACTGCACCTCTCCAAGGAAAGTCTGAATACATTCAAAATGACCGGTTTTGACATGTATCTTGAGATCTATAACGATCTGAAGGAGGCTATCTCATCCTATTAACCTCCAAACCCCTTAGATTATTTCCATAATTTCGTAGAACGCGATCTCCTGGGGGCAGACGATTTGGGCCATGAAACACTTGACAAAGTGCTATTTATCCATCTAATATGGGTATGATCCAGGCGCCCGCCGCAAGCGGGCCCTCCAGTGGGGGCTTCCATGGCCTCCACCTCAATCTTTCACAAGGAGAAGAGAATGGCTACGAAAATCGGTAAGATCTTGATGCTGCTCGTGCTCCTGACTACAGCGATCCTGTCGGCCTGTAGTCCCGCGCCCACCCAGCCGCCGGCTGCCACTCAGCCGCCCGCCGCCACGGAGCCGCCTGCCGCCGCCACCGAGGCCCCACCGGCCGCGACGGAGGCTCCCATCACCGATACCGAGCTGAATGTGCTTTGCACCCCGCAGGAGCAGTGGTGCCAGGGCATGAAGCAGGAGTTCGAGGCGAAATACGGCATCACCGTGAACTATGTCCGCATGTCGTCTGGTGAGGCGCTGGCCCGCCTGCAAGCCGAAAAGGACAACCCCCAGTTCGATATCTGGTGGGGCGGCCCCATCGACAGCTTCGTCGCCGCCAAGCAGGATGGCCTCCTGGAAGCTTACGATTCTCCCAACTACGCCAACCTGCTCGACCCCGTAAAAATGAAGGATGCTGACAATTACTGGGTGGGCGTCTATGTCGGTACGCTCGGTTTCGCCACCAACACAGACTGGCTGGCAGCGCACCCAGGCGTCGAGCCCCCTCGTTCCTGGGACGATCTTCTGAAACCCGAGTTCAAGGGACAGGTGATGGTCGCCCATCCGTCTTCCTCCGGTACCTCCTACACAGCCCTTGCCACGATCCTGCAGCTCCGGGGCGAAGAGGCGGGCTGGGAATACATCAAGAAATATGCCGGTCAGATGGCTCAGTACACCAAGAGCGGTGCGGCCCCGGCCAAGTTCGTCGGTCAGGGCGAGGCTGCTGTTGCGATCGTTTTCTCGCATGACATCGTCAATGAGATCGATAACAACAAACTGCCCCTGGTGCTGACCTTCCCTGAGGAAGGCACCGGTTATGAGATTGGCGGCATGGGTCTGATCAAGGGCGCGGCCCATCCACAGGCTGCACACTTGTGGTTCGATTGGGCTCTGACCCCCGAAACCCAGGCCCTGGGGCCCAAGTACGCGGCTTACCAGGCTCCCACCGTCAAGGGCGTGGAACTCTCCCATCCCGAACTGCTCCAGGTCAATTTGATCGATTATGACTTCATCTGGGCCGGCGAGCACAAGAAGGAGTTCGTTGACAAGTTCACGAACGAGATCGCCAACGCCGAGAACCTGAAACAGTAACGATTCACCCTTTCGCCAGGGCGGCCGCTTGGCCGCCCTGGCCATCATTAAAGGTCGTATATGCAGACCGATGTCGTGAGTGCCCTGCCTCGCACGTCCCGCCTGAACGGCTTGGACCGCCGGTTCCGCGAATTTGGCCTGATCTTTCGCGACCCGGTGCTCTTCATGAGCCTGTTGTTCTCGGGCATCTTCATCCTGGTCTTCGTGGTCCTGCCGATCTTTAAGACCATCTCGGGGGGTTTTTTCTCCAAGGACGGCGCCTTTGATCTGAGCTATTTCGCCCGCTACTTTGATGATTATTATGGCCCTGCCATGCGCCGTTCCTTCCTGGATACGATGATCATGGGGGTTCTGTCTGCTGTCTTTGGCACCTTTGTGGGCTTTATCTTTGCTTATGCTGCGGTCCGCTGCAATCCGCCCGGCAAGGGACTGATGCACTGGCTGGCCATGCTCCCGACGGTCTCCCCACCCTTTGCCCTGGCCCTGAGCATGATCCTTTTATTCGGGCGCAACGGCTTGATCACCCGCAAGCTCCTGGGCATTACCTATGTCCAGGGAATGAATGATATCTATGGGTTGGATGGGTTGGTGATCGTCCAGACCATTACCTTTTTTTCCGTGTCTTATCTGATCCTGCGCGCCATGCTGGAGCGCCTTAATCCTTCCATGGAAGAGGCGGCGGCCAGCCTCGGGGCCGGGCGGCTGCACCTCTTTCGCACGGTGACACTGCCGCTCCTCATCCCCGGCATTGCTGGTTCATTCCTGCTCCTGTTCGTGGAATCCCTCGCCGACCTGGGCAATCCCCTGTTCATTGCCGGCAATAAAACCGTTCTATCCGCACAGATCTTCCTGGCCGTGATCGGTGAATATGACTACCAGAAGGCCTCAGCCCTGTCCCTGGTCCTCATCATTCCCACGCTGCTTGTGTTCCTTCTCCAAAGATATTATGTGAACCGCCGCTCCTATATATCCGTGACCGGAAAGCCCTCCGGCGCACAGATCACTGAAAAAGACCCGTTCATCCGCTGGGGTTTCATCCTGGCTGCTTATCTGGTCTGCGCATTCGTTATCCTTTTGTATGCCACCATCTTTTATGGTTCCTTCAGTTCCAGTTGGGGCGTGGACTATACCCCCACCCTCCGGCACTGGTCCATGACGGTCACCCGCGGCGTCGAGGCGATCCTGGACACCACCTTCCTGAGCGCCCTCGCCACCCCGTTCGCAGCCATCCTGGGAATGGTGATCGCCTGGCTCGTGGTCCGCAAGAATTTCAGCGGCAAGGAGGCCCTGGATTTCACCTCCAACCTGGGCGGCGCCATTCCTGGAACGATCCTGGGAATCGGTTTTGTGATGGCGTTCAGCAAGCCTTCCCTGGCGCTTCCCGGTGTGCTTTATGCTGCCCTTGCGATATTCTTCACCATGGTCACGGGCAGGAACGCGCGGGAACGGCTGGTCATCCTTCTGTTGGCTACCCTGGCTGGCGTATGGCTCTCCCGGGTCGAAACCGCGCGTCTCATCTACACCCTGGGCGGGCTGTATCTCCTCCTCGCCCTGATCACACTTGCTGTAGAGCGAAAGCCTCTGCCCGCCCTGATCACGGCTCTACTGGGCATATATGTCATGAGCACCAACTGGGCCGTGGCCATCTCCAAGCCCATCGCGGATTACAGCCGCAGCATTGAGCGGGGCTTTTGGAGCAACGCCATTTTCCAGTTCTCCGACCATATCAAGGTGCTGATACAGCCTCCCCCTTCCATCCTTGCGATCTTCCTGGTCTTTGCCGGCGTCATGCTGCTTCAAGGCTTTCGCTCCAGGCTCGCGCGCCTGCCCGGGGCTATCATTGCGCTGACGATCCCCTGCGCCATGTTTTTCATGGGCACGCCCTTTGCACTGGTGGGCGGAGCCTATATCATCATGGCGGCTTTTATTGTTCGCAGCCTGCCTGCCTCGGTCCGGGCCGGCGTTGCCTCCCTCCAGCAGATCGACCCCTCGATCGAAGAGGCCTCCAACATCCTGGGGGGCGATGCGCAGTACACGTTCCGCAAGGTCACACTGCCGCTCATCCTGCCCGCTCTGCTGGCCGGCTTGATATTCAGCTTTACCCGTCACATGACCAGCCTGTCGGCCATCATTTTCCTGGTCAGCGCCAAATGGAGGATCGTGACCGCCTCCATTTTGAGCGAATGGGAACAGGGCGGCGTGAGCATTGCCGCCGCCTATTCAACCCTCATCATCATCTTCGTCATGATCGCCATCGCCATCCTCAACCTCGCCACCCGGCGCCTCTTCCGAGGCCGCGAGGGGGTGGATCTCAGCCAGGGGATGTGACCCACTAGGAGACCCATGTACCTGACTCTGGAAAGCATCACCAAGATATTCCCCCCGCGCGGCAATGTCGGTGAAGTGACCGCCGTCCATGATGTAAACCTGGAGATCGAGAAGGGCGAGTTGGTCACGCTGCTGGGCCCCTCCGGTTGTGGGAAGACCACCACCCTGCGCATGATCGCCGGCTTTGAATTCCCCACCATCGGCAGCATCATCCTGGACGGGCAGCAGATCAATTCCCTCCCGCCACATAAACGGGAAATGTCCATGGTCTTCCAGAGCTACGCCATCTTTCCCCACCTGACCGTCTTTGAAAACATCGCCTACGGCCTGAACGTCCAAAAGCTCGCCAAATCGATCATCCGCGAGCGGGTGGACAAGGTGCTGGAGCTTGTGCATCTTAAGGGGCTCGAAGACCGCGCCCCAGGGCAGCTCTCAGGCGGGCAGCAGCAGCGGGTCGCTCTGGCCCGGGCTCTGATCATGGAGCCCAAGGTCCTGCTCATGGATGAGCCGCTTTCCAACCTGGACGCCAAGCTGCGCGAGGAAATGCGCACC
>CAYMQX010000106.1:0-8717 GCA_964392495.1 uncultured Anaerolineaceae bacterium | reverse complement strand
GTCCAGCAGGTTGTTGACCAGCCGGGTCATATCTTCCACGCCGGTGATGATCTTGCGGGCATAACCCTGCTGCTGCTCGTTCATCTCTCCCACAGTGGGGAGCATGGTGGCATAGCCGCGCATCAGGGTGAGCGGGGACCGCAGATCATGGCTGACCGTGGAAACAAATTGTGACTTCATCGTATCGAGCTCTTTGAAGTGGGTTACATCCCGGAGGATGCATACCCTCCCCACCGGCTGGCCGTCCACCTTCACGGTGGAGGCTGTGGCAAGATAGGTGCGCTGGTCCTTCAGGACGATCTCAGCCGATTGCTGCTGCTGGGTGGAGGCCTGCAGCAGGTCGAAGAGCACCCGCTGCTGGATGACACGCTCGGTGGGCTGACCGGCGCTGCTCCCGCCATCCAGCCCCAGAGCGTGATTGGCCGCCTGGTTGGCGAGCAGCAGGCGGTTGTGCTGATCGGTCACCAGCACGGGGTCGGGAGTCGAGTTGAGGATGGCTTCAAGCTGCCTCCGGCTGGAGACCACGTTCTGATACAGGGAAGTATTGGAAATGGCCAGGGCGGCCTGACCGGCCAGGGTCTGGGCAAAGCGGATATCGGCCTGGGAGAAGGAACGCGTCTGCTCATAAGCGGCCCACAATGCGCCGTAATAGCGGTTCTCATAGCGCAGGGGGACTGCAAGCAGGGCGGCAGGGTTGGGCATGGAGAGGTTGAGAGGAAAGTCGCGCGCCAGCGCCAGCCCGGGAATGGCAATGACCTCGCGGGCCTGTGCCTGGCCCATCACCTGCTCATCGAGATGGGCATATTTGCGGGCAGCCGCCCCGGCCTGGAAATACTCGGGAGATTCCTCCCCGGCCTCCTGGATCATTACACCGGGTTTCAATACCACGCGTGCGCAGCTCGCCCCGGTGGAAAGCATGGCATCCAGGACGGGCTTCATGGCGTCCTCCACCTCCAGGCTGGAAGCCACGCTCTGGCTGACGAAGAGGAGGTGGTTCAACTCGTCCATGCGCGCCTGAAGGCTGATGCGCATCTGCTCGAAGGCCCGCCGCAGTTGGCCCACCTCATCCACCCCCTCCATGGGGAGCGGATGGTCGAGCTGGCCGCCCGCGATGCGGTTGGCTTCATAGGAGAGGTTCCTGACCGAACGTGTGACCACCCGCAGGCCCAGGCGGAGGAAGAGCAGGGCCACCAGCGCCAGCAGGAAGATCATGAGGGAAAGCGGCAGGGCAAGGTTGATGGCAAGCTGCTGCGCCTGCTGCGCCGGGATGGCCAGCACCACGGTCCAGGGGCGGCCGGGTACAGGCTGGGTATAGACCAGGCGGCGCGTTCCATCGGGAGCCGTGTTCTCCGTCAGGCCCTGCTGCAGGGAAGCGCCTTCATATACCGACATGACATCCTGCCGCGTCGTGCGGTAGAGGATGCGCTGCTGCTCATCCAGCAGCAGCCCCGCCCCGTCCAGGTCGCCCAGGCTGCCCAGACTGGAAAGCAGGGGCTGCGTGAGCGGATTGGTGAAGAGGGAGGAGCGTCCCAACAGCACGCGCTTCACCGCGCCTTCCTCCTGGATGCCCGCCAGGAAGGAGAGCCGGGCGGATTCCTCCCCGGCCATCCCGGGCGGGATGGGATAGACCTGCATGAGCACACCCTGCGAGGCCAGGGAAAGCCCCGCCTGCTCGTCAGGCGTGAGGCTGAAGCCGCTGCGCGCCTCGGGGGGATAACCGCCCAGCAGCGACCCGTTCCCGGCATCCAGCAGGAAGAGTTGATCAAAGTAGGGCAGGGTCTGCATGGCGCGGCCCAGGGAAGCGGAAAGCTCAGGGTCGCCCAGCGTGACAAGCGAGGCATCCGAGGACATGCGCGCGATCAGGTTCTGTCCGGTCTCCATAAAGAAGGGGATGCTCTGTGCGGCGGACTGGGCTGTGGCAGACATGCGGTCCCGCAGCATGATGCGCGCCGAACGCCCCGCCACCAGCCAGATGCCCACCAAAAGCGTGACCAGGATCAGCAGCACAAAGGCGCTGCTGCCGAGCAGGAAGCGCGTCTCCAGGCTGCGCTCCGCCGGTGAGGGGAGCAGCGTCCCCTTCGGGCCCGCCAGCGAGGGGAGGATCTCACCGGCCAACTGGCAGACCAGTCCGGCCACGAGCATTTCACCGGCAAAGGCCGCAGTGCTGACCAGCATATTGCTCAGGGCAAAATCCAGCCGGGCCGCAGCCGAGGTGGAAAGCGTAAAGAGGGCGGCCAGCACCAGGAAGAGGATATGCAGCGGAATGAGCAGCAGCGCGGCCGCCAGCGGCTGCCTTAAAAGACGAAAGAGGGGCGTTCTGAAGCGCTGGCGCAAGCTGGCCGAAAACAGCGCCGCCATGAATGCCAGCTCCAGTATGGAAAAGACCTGATGCGTATCCCAGACCCCGCGCAGCAGCCCGGCCAGCCCACCGAGGAGGGCTGCGGGGATGGGACCCAGGAGCGCCCCTCCCAGCGTCCAGGGCAGGGCGGAGAAGAACATCATGGCGGAGCCGGGGCTTTCAGCCGGCAGCCCCGGCATGGGAAGCGCTCCGGGAGCGCTCAGCCGCGCGCCGATGTACAGGCTGGTGAGAGGGACCAGCACCAGAAGGACCGCGAACCCGATCCAGGCCGGGCGCTTCCACCTGGGGTGGAAGGTGCGCCAGCGATAAAGCATATAGACCAGCAGGGCCAGAAGCACCAGCCATGCCGCCCAACCGGCCAGGGTCGGGAGGGCCGGGAAAGGAAGATTGGTTAGAAGCGTGAAGAGGAATTGCATGCCGCGCTTAAGAGATTATAAGTCCAATCTCGTGGATTCATGTCCACCGGCGGCAGCGCATCTCATGGACCTCCGGTCCCGGCATAGACCCCGCGGTATTCGGGAGGCAGGAGGCGCGCCAGGCTCTCCATGATGCGGCGCGTATCCTCCCGGCGCTGAGTCTCCGCACCCGGGTCCCGCCCCTCGAACCGGAAGGGCGCCCCGATGGTGAGGGTGACGGGCGCGCGCCGCAGTCGCACCAGGTGATGGTAAATGCTGGCGTTATCGGTCCCGGTGAGCGCCACAGGTACGACCGGTACACCCCCTTTGCGCGCCAGGAAGGCCGCGCCGCCCGTCCCCGCCTCCATCCCACCGGTCAGGCTGTAGCGTCCTTCGGGGGCGATGATGACCATCCGCCCGGCTTCGAAGGCTTGCAGGGCGGCGCGCAGCGCACGCCGGTCCGGCTGGCCGCGGTGCAGCCAGATGACGCCGTAGGCCTCCATCAGCCGGCCCAGCACCGGGAAATCATACAGCTCGATCTTGGCCATGGCCTCCAGGTCGGCGGGCAGCATGGAAAGGATCAGAGGCGTATCGCCATCCCCCAGGTGATTGGTCACGACGAGGGCAGGACCGCGCAGCGGGAAGTTCTCCAGGCCGCGCACCTGCACGCGCATCGCCAGCCGCAGGATGCTGCGCATCAGCAGGCACATGAAGCCGCGCAGCCTCCGCCGGGCAGGCGTCAGTTCCGGCAGGCGCACCAACTCGGGACGCCAGACCTCACTGATTGGCTTGGGCGGGGGGGATGGCCGATCCGGAATAGACACCCCGGTACTCCTCGGGCAGCAGGCCGGCAATATGCGACATGACCAGGTCAGCCCACTCCTGGCGGGAGAGGCGGCGCTTCACCGGGTCCTCCGGCACAGGCGGCAGGCGGAAGGGCTTTCCGATGCGGATCTCGATCTTCGGGCGTTCCCCGCGCAGACCGCGCTGGATGAAATCCCCGGTAGTCCCCACCAATCCCACCGGCAGGACCAGGACGCCCGCCTTTTGCAGGATAAATCCCACGCCGGGCTTGGCGCGCCGCATGGCGGTGACATGCGAGCGCCCGCCCTCGGGTGCGATCATCACCGGGCGCCCGGCCGCCAACAGATCCAGCATCTTATCCAGCAGGGCGCGGTCATACTCGCCGCGGTGCACCGGGATGGTCCCATACAGCCTGAGCATCTGTCCCTGGATGGGCTTGTCAAACACATCGATCGCGCCGATGGCCTCCAGCGTCTCGGGCCAGAAAGCCAGCACGGCGGGCGGATCGATAATGGAAACGTGGTTGACCGCCAGCAGATAGGGCTGGCCGGTGGGGACGTTCTCCCTGCCGGTCACCTGCACGCGCCCCAGCAGGCGAAAAATCCCGCCCACGATGATCTTCAGCAGGGGGCGGGTGAGGGCGGTGTAGGCGGGAGTACGGTACGGGGTCTTCATTCGCACAGATCCCGTATGCGCTCGAAGACCTGCTCGGCGGTCATGTTGTCGGAATGCAGCACGACCGCGTCCGCGGCGGTGCGCAGGGGCGCCTCAGAGCGGGTCGAATCGACGCGGTCGCGCTTATGGACCATGGCAAGGATATCGTCGTAATTGGCATTGCCGCCGCGGGTGGTGATCTCCTCATAGCGGCGGCGGGCGCGCTCCTCGGGAGTCGCATCCAGATAGACCTTGAGGTCCGCGTTCGGGAGCACGACCGTGCCGATATCGCGCCCCACCATGACGACCCTGCCCTTCAGGCCGACGCGGCGCTGCTGGTCCAACAGGGCATGGCGCACACCGGGATAGGCCGCCACGGTGGACACGTTGGCGTCCACGCTGCGGCTGCGCGTCTCCCAGGTGATATCGCGTCCGTCGATGGTCACATCGCTGGCGCGGCCATCCTCCACGGAGGGAGGATGGATGTCAATGCGGGCTTTTTGCGCCAGTGCGGTAATGGCGGACTCGTCGCGCAGGTCCAGGCCGAGGTCGAGGGCCAGCCAGGTGACGGCCCGGTACATGATGCCGGTATCGAAGAACAGGTAGTCAAGGTGGCGCGCCAGCCTCAAGCCCAGCGTGGATTTTCCGGAGGCCGCAGGGCCGTCAATGGCAATGATGGAAGGACATTGGGAGGGGCTGCTCATGAGGCCTTTCAGGGATGCTGGCGTGATGGAGAGTCGAGGAAGAGGTCATCGCGGACCCACAGCATGATGGTCTCGTAGTGCTGGGGCATGGAGCGCTGCGTGATCCACTTCAGCCAGTCGCCGGGCAGGGCGGCCTGCCAGTCCGGGGACTGGTTCCAGGAGAAATCCTGGCCGCGGTACGCGGCGCCGAGGGCCGGGTTGTTGACCAGGGGCGTGACAAGCATGGTCGGCGCGGCAGCCGGGTCGAGCCCATCCACCACACTGATGGAATGTGAGCGCAGCGCCCAGTGCGCGGCGGGGAAGTCATTGGGGAAGAGCGTGATCGCGGCGGCGTCCACCTCGCCCAGCCCCCATTGGGAGAGGTCGGACACGGAGCGCTCCAGCAGGCTCGCATGCACCGGGTAGGGACCCGCATCCCACATCTCGGAGGTGTACCCGGCGCGCAGCCGCCCCGCGGCCAGCGCCCCGGAGATCGTGTACAGGCCCAGGAAGAACGTCAGCCCCCAGACGGCTCCCAGTCGCGCCGTGCGGAGGGACCATCCCACCGCGACCAGCAGCAGACTGACCACGAGCAGAAACAGCGCGCCGAAGAAGAGCCAGATGCGCAGGTTCGTCTGGCCTCCATTGCCTGCGTTCCACGGCAGGCTGGTGAGGTCGAGCCAGGCGAAGGTCAGCACGAGGGTGGTGAGCAGGAACACACCGCCCACTTCCAGGCGCTCCTCGCGCTCGATCTCCACATGATGCGCAAGCTCCAGCGCCGCCAGGGCGGAGAGAGGGATCAGCGCCCAGACCAGGTCATGCACCTGTCGGGAGGGATGGAAGACCGCCAGGAGCAGCGCCGCCAGCAGCCAGACCGCCAGGCGGATGGTCAGGCGGTCTCCGGCAAGCAGCCCGCGCACCAGCCCCACCAGGGCCAGGAGGACGGTCAGGGGTTGGTAAAGGAACAGGGAGAAGAAGACCAGGCGGCCGGGCACATCCGAGACGACCGTCCAGCCGCGAAGGTAGGCGGCGAGGCCGTCCAGCGCGCCGTTCAGGCCGCCGGGGACCAGGAAGATCATAGTCCCAAAGAGGACCAGTGTGACAGCGAAGGCGGTCAGCGTGGTCTTCCAGGGGGACGCCGCCGGGGCAGGTACATCCGGTCCAGGGGAAGCCTCCCCTTTCGCAGGCTTCGAAGGGCCGCGCTCCATGCTCTGAAGGATCGCCCAGGTCAGCGCAAGGCCGAGGATCCCGGCCCAGACGGTGGGCCCGCTTAGCACGGCCGCGGCAGCAAGGATGCCTGCCTTGATCCGGGAGCCCCTCTCCCAGAACCCCCAGGCGAAGAGCAGGAAGGTCACGGCCAGGATGCTGCTGCCCGCCTGGCGCGAGAGCGCCAGCAGGCCGGGGTCCACAGCCAGGAAGAGCGCCAGCAGTGCGGCGGGCAGCGGACCGAGATGACGTTTGAACAGGAGAGGCAGGAGGACCAGAAAAGCCCCGGCCAGGGCCGGGACCAGGCGGGCATAGAAGTTCGAGCTTTCAGTCACAAAAAAGAGCAGCCCCGTCAGCAGGGCGTAGGCCGAGTTGGGGCCGATGAGGGAGGGCGCACCCTGCGCGATCTGGACGGCCTGCAGGGCCGGCAGCGCCTCCGCATCGGGGAGGGGGAAGGCGCCCAGCCGCGCCACCCTGAGCGCCAGCGCCAGCAGGAAGGCCGCCGCGTACAGCCAGATCTCATATTTCGGTCGGGATGATTCCATGCGCAGTATTTTACCTGTTTTCCTGAATGGGCCGCCCCGGGAGGTCAGGGGACGGCATAGATGGAGATGGTCCCGGTCTGGTAAACGGTCTGGAGATGACTGCGGAACTTCTCCTCCTGGACATGGTAGGCCTGGCGCTCCGGCCCCCCGACCACCACGTAGCGGATGTGATACTCCTGGAGGATGGCTTGAGCCGTGGCCCAGTCGGCGGTGGTATAGAGATCGCGGATATCGTCCTCGCGCGTGCCCAGGGGGTCCGCGGAGCCGCGCCACTGGACCTCGTGCCAGGGCCAGCCCAGCACGGTGGGCAGGCCGGTGTAGGTGGAGATGCGCGCGTAGCCCGAATAGCTCCCACCGACAGCCTCGGCCACCACGCCATCCGGGGCACTCCTCAGGTAGAGGATGGCCCCGGCCTCGTCGGGGTTCTCCCTCCGGACGCGGTCGAAATCATCCAGCGTGAATCCGGCAGGAGGATGGAAGTCATCGGTGCGGGTGGCAAAGCCCAACACCGGATAGATGAGGCCCACAGCGAGCACAACAAAGATGAAGGGAAGGAAGAGCCATCTGCCGGTCCCCCGCAGGCGCTCCAGCAGAAAAGAGACGCCGAAGGAGGCGGCCAAGGACCACAGCATCCAGGCCTGATAGTAGAACTTGAAGATGGTGTTCATGCGCGTGCCGAACTGGTCGCGCAGATAGATGAACTCGGGCGCGAGGACGAGCAGCGCGCCCAGGGTGATGAGCAGCAGCACGAAGGGCAGTGGGCCGCTCATGGAGACGTCGGACTCCTCCGGGGCGGCATCCACTCCCGCGCGGCGCGAGAGCAGCAGCGCCAGCGTGAGGAAGAGCAGCGCCGAGAGGGTCAGGGGCGTCGCGAGGGAGCCCAGGCGCTTGACCGTGACCGCGGTAAAGAAGCCGCCCAGGCTCGCTCCCTGGCCTGCAAGGAACTGCCCTGCGAGGTCCGGTGCGACGAGCAGGATGATCCAGGCCAGCAGCCAGGAGATGACCCACAGGGCAAGCGGCAGCCCCAGCGCCAGTATAAGCGCCAGCCTCCAGCGGTCCACAAGTGAATGGCGGTATTCATGGATCAGGAAGGCGCCCAGAGGGAGGAACAGCGTCCCGAACATCACCCACAGATGCGCGCCGCGCGTGGGCGTTGCCATATTGGGAAGCACCCCGCCGGCCTGTGAGGAGAAGCCGAGGAAGAAGGGCAGGTAGAGCAGGAAGGCGGCGATGGCGAGAGGCAGGAGCAGGATCAGCAGGTCCTCCAGGCGCTCCCAGCCCCAGCCGGCCTCACGCACACGGCGCAGGACATAGGCCAGCCCGATCAGCCCGGCGGCAACGAGGATATCCCAGATATTAAGGAAGGCCAGCCCGCCCAGCAGCAGGGCTGCACTCAGAAACCCGACCGGGCTGATGTGCAGCCGCGCGCCGGGGAGGGCCAGTTCGCCGCGCAGCCCGCCCAGGTAGATGTTGAGGGCGAAGGCCACCGCCAGCAGCCCGAAGGGAATGGCGAGGACATGCGGGTGCAGGTCGCCCAGGATGAAGGAGAAGGCCGGGAACTCGTCGATGACCTCCTGGAAGTTGTGCGAGAGGTCGTAATCCTGCACGACGCGCGAGGCGCGCCACCACCACAGGTAGCGGTCGGGCATCAGGCCGAGGGGCAGCGTGGGCGCAGCCGTGAGTTCCTTCATGTCCAGCCAGGTCCAGAAGGCGGAGGTGGCGCTGCCGTCGGCGTTGAAGCGCCAGAACACGCCGGCGCGGTGGAGCACCTCGAGCAGCCCCTCCATGTTGGAGATGACCAGCAGGAAGAGCGGACCCAGCAGGGGCAGGCCGGTCGAAGGCTTGCGTGCGGGTGAGACAAGCGCCAACAGGTTATAGAGGATGCCGTAAGCGCCGAGCGCTCCCATCCCGAAGACGAGCGCCAGCATCAGGTTGAAGGCCAGTGTGCCGGGGAGCCCGCTCAGGCGCGCCAGCATGGCAGTGAGGATGTAGCCGAAGTGATAATAGGAAATGGCATAGCCGGAGAGCCAGGGGTCGCGCGGCGGAAAGCCGGGGGAATCCAGTGTGGCGT